>JBILYM010000327.1:0-2894 GCA_044377725.1 Phycisphaerales bacterium | reverse complement strand
TCTTCAGGGCGTCGCCGCGCAGACTTGCAAACGCGGTGCGGCTGTTGGCGCGGGTGTTGATTCGGATACCGAACCATGCCACGCTGTAGCTACCGAGAATGCCCAAGATTGAGCAGAGCAGGACGATGCCCACGGCCATGACGTGGCTCGTTTGTGGGGCGGCGCCTTCAACGGGTACTGCTCCGTGGCCGGCGCCAATCGGATTCAGGAATCCGAAGTAGACGATCATCGCACCGGCGATCAAGAACCACAGGAGCGCCAGGAACTTGCCCTGTTGCGCGAGGTAACTCTTGCAGGTCTCCCAGATGATGTTGGAGACGTTGCGCATGGACGGATGCACCGGCAGTGCGTCCACCTGGATGTACTGGATGACTCCGAACAGGGCTCCGACCAGCGAGACCACAAGACCCGCATACATGAGCGTGGCGCCCATGATCGGCTTGCCGAACACGCTGAAGACGATCTTGTCGTCGATGGGAGGCAGTTGCAGGTCAGCCTCGCTTGCGAATGCAACGGGCGCGACCGCCAGCGCGGCGAGCGTGGCGGGAACGATGAATCGGGTCCAGTTTTGGGCCTTGGCCATTTTTTCGTCCTACGGGTGTGTTCAAGGGCCGAAAGGCCCTTCGATAAGTTTGGGATTGTACCGAAGGTCCGACTTGACGGCGGGGCGGCGGAGTCATTGCCAACGGACGGAATTGCTAACATTATCAGTCAACAAGCCGTGATGGCGGTCACAAGACCGAAATGCGCAGACCCCCGGGGTCCAGTTCAAAGGCAAACGGCCGAGCGAGCGGATGGCCAGGCTCCGATTCCAGCTGATTTCGGACTGAACGGGCGGCCGAGGCGGAACGGCACAGGATGAGCAGGAATCCGCCACCGCCAGCGCCAGCCATGGACCATGAGGCGACCCGATCGCCCAGTTGGCGAACGTTGGCCTCAATGTCCGGGGTGACTGACGCGGGGTCAACGGTTCGTTTCAGTTCCCGGTACTCCGCGAGTCGGTGGGCGAAGGCGGTCACATCGCCGTTGGCGATTTCTTCCGCCATGGCGTGTGCGCCCGCTACCAGTCGCGCGCGGGCGTCCATCACGGCGTGCTCGCCGCGCAGGTAACGCAGCACCACGGTTTCCAGAATGTCGCGGGCCATGCGCCGTCGGCCGCTATAGAGGAGCACTGCGCGTTCTTGCAGCGCGCGCACGAAGGCGGGCGGAGCGGCAATCGGCGCCACGTTTGGAACCTGATGCACGCCAGCGCGGGTGCTGCACAGTTTGATGCCGCCCCATAGTCCGCCCACTTGGTCCTGCCAACCGCCGCGCGTTTGAATCATCTGCTCAAGGAGCGAAGCGTTGCGAGCCACATGTTCTGGATCCGTGGTACGTCCGGCCACTCGGTCGAGCGTGGCGAGCATGGTTGCTCCCAGTATGGAACTGGTGCCGAGTCCGCTGCCGCGTGGCACGGCACTGAAGAGTGTGATGGCCAGTCCACCGCCGGCGCGTTCCAGGTGTGTGCGCAAATTTGCTTTGGGGTCACGTGGCACCAGCCCGCTCAGAACAAGCGCTGCACGCGGAAGTGCGTCCCACACGGCGGGGTCATGGTGATCAAGTAACTCGCGCGTATTTCGATAGCGCCCGGTTCGCCCGGAATCAACGGAGTGCACAGTGATTTCTGGTGTATCGGTGACGCGCACCATGACTTGCAGGGGAAGCGTGCCTCCGAGTGTGACTGCCGCGTTCACCACACTGCCGCCGTGCTCAATGCATAGTGGTGGCGTGTCGCTCCATCCGCCGGCAAGGTCAATGCGCACGGGGGCACTTGCCCAGACTGCTTGATCTTGGCGCACCGCAAAGGAACGAACTTCGCGCGGCATGGGAGCGTCGCGCGCAACGGCCACGCCAACGGCAGCCATGGCTGCAGTGCGTGCGGCGGTACGCGCGGTGCTTGATTGAGCAATCGCAGCACGCGCGGCGAATTCGCGGGCGTGATCAAGCGGCGTTAGTGCAGCGGGGCGCCACGGTGCATAGGCCTGCGCGTGAAAATGTCCACGAGCGAGTGCGTCCGGATTTGCAAGCAGCATCAATTCTGCCAGCGAAACTTTGCGCATGCGTTGCCAAGCAGCGGGCGCGCGCGAATTCCCAAGTATCCATTGCATGGCACGCCATGCGTCATCGGGCTTACCGACGGGATAGATGCGCGCGTTCCACAAGGTGTGCGGCGCACTTCCCCAAAGCGCACGCGCGGTGCTGCCGGTTTGTTTCTCCAGCGTTGCCAGTGGCTTTCCACAGAAGGTTCCGCCGGCACTTGCGGTGGTCTTGCAATCGTCATCAATTCCGTGCAGCACCCAGCAGTGTTGCGTGGCGCCCACAGGCACCGCGTAACGAGCGATGCCGCGCGGCGCCTGCGCGTTCGCGCCGGTCTCCAACGCCAGCACGCTGTCGGCGCCGGTGTGGGTGCGCTTATTGAGAAGGTCGGGAAACATGCGCTCTGGCATGGTTGACGAAAGTCTCTCAATGAGTTCGCGCGTAGTGCCGAGGTGAAGAAAGCTGCCCTTCTTCAAGAGCGTGACATGCAGCGCAACGGGGTGCACGGCAGTGAAGAATGTGCCAAGCATGCGCGTTCGGCTGGCTCCGCCGCCGGCAGTAAAGCGAGCAACGAACGTGGATCGTTCCGCGTTGCCGGACATGGCGTCGGCAATCTCTTGGTAGAGATCCAGGCTGGTATGGCCGCGTGCCAGTGTTGCCAGCAGTGATCCGGCAGGCGCGCTTCCTGTTTGCGGATTCACCGATGCGCCGCGAAGAAGTGCGTGGCATGCTTTCGTTGGGAAGAAGAAGATGCCGCTATCGATGGCTGCGTGACCGTTCGCATCCAGTGCTCCGGAAGAGTGCAGCAGCGCGCGCGA
>JBILYM010000326.1:0-2899 GCA_044377725.1 Phycisphaerales bacterium | reverse complement strand
GGCTACTTCCGTATGCGAGTGGCTGATCCCGCCGCAGACATTGAACTTCTGAGTATTGCGGTAGAGGCCAACCCCCGCGACCTTTCCACGTGGAGCGCACTGCTCAGCGTGCTTCTTGATGGTGGTGCTTTCAAGTCCGCCGAGCGCACCGCGCGTATGGCGATTGCGGTGGCCGAGGCCGAGCGCCGCAATGAGTTGGTCTACTCCTTCACTGGCGATCTTGCCACTGCACTCTGGGGCAGCGGGCAACGCCAAGAGGCATCGCACGAACTCGACCTGCGAATGAATCGCCTGACCGAGGACTACCGACGGGTCATCTCACTGATGGACCCATCGATCACCAACGAACGCCTCGGGCGCGAATACCCGCCGCTGCCGTCCACACTTTCGATCGCCATGCTGGGCATTGCACAGAAGGATGGCGACACCAAGAAATTTGACTTGCTCCTGGAGCGCGCATTACGCGGCACCGATGCAGAGGTGAAGCGTGCCGAGGATCAGGGAAGTAGCACGGCCGATGTGGGGTCATTCCTCCTGCAGCGCGCGGTGACATTGCTGCTCTTTGGCAAGGACTTGAGCACCGTCCCCAAGCTTCTTGACGATGTGGTGAAGTCCGGAGCACTGGGCGATCAGGGAAAGGCTCGTTTCGATGCCATGCTGGCGTGGCGCCAAGGCAAGACGGACGTTGCGCTGAACGCACTCGAACCACTACGCGCCAACGACGCCCTCGCGCAATATGCCTATGCCTCCGCGCTAGTGGACGCCAAGCGCACCCCGGAAGCCATCACCGAATTCCGCACCATTGCAGAAACGCACATCGGCACTTCCCTTGGGTTGCTGGCACTCGACCGACTCTCTGACCTTCTGGCGCAACCGAAGTTGGTAGCGCCACAACTATCCAAGTCAATTGCAGATCGCGCCGAAATACTCAACACAGCGTTGGCGAAGCATCTGCCAACCACGCTTGATGAAATGATTGATCGCCCGTTCCGCGCATTGACAGTGGAAGTGAAACCGTCCTCCACGCTGATCGGTCCTTATGAGTCATTCACGTTCGGCATCCGAATTCGCAATAGTTCCCGGCTGCCGATGGCGATTGGTGGCGACGCACCGATTTCTGGCAAAGTCACCATGCGCTCCGCTGCACCGCGCCCCGGCGAAACCGATGCCGCTGAACTGCCGCCCCAGCCACTCCTCATCGATCGCCGCTTGCGCCTGATGCCGGGCGAGGAAATCCTTGTCACAGTGGACGCGGACCTGACCGTGGTTGGGATGCTTCTCAACATCCAGCCGCTGGATTCCCACTTGGTGAGTGTTTCGGTTGTCTCAAACCCATCAACCGCCTCAGGTGGGCAGGCGCCTGGTTTCTTGGGAAGCGTCACCGGTGCTCCACCCATCCAGTTCACTGGCGTTACCGTCAACGAAGCGTGGGTGAAAGATTCGCGCGCCTTGATACGCACCGCAGGGAGCATTGAAGCGGTGACGCGGCTGGCACTCTTGATACATGCCGCAGCAGACCCCGCATTGCTTCCGGAATCCATTCGCGGTGATGCACCGGCAATCTGGGCCGATATCGTTGCTGCGTGGAAAGCCATGCCGGAAACTGCGCAGGCATGGGTCCTTGGTGTGATGCCGCGCGACACTCCGGCCATGGCCCCACTTGTTGAAGCGGCGCGGTCAAGCACGTCAACAACGGTGCTCCGTAGTTGGGCTATCACCCGCGTGTCTGATCCCACGGACTCCATGCTCGATGTGTGCCGCCGCAGCGGTGATGCCGAGCTTGCAAAACTTGCCGACGCGGTGCAATGGGTGGCGGACCGCCGATCCAAGCGTGCTGCTGATGAAGTTGGTCTTGAAACGGAGCGTGCCCGAACCATGCCCAAGGACAGTGGCGCGGGGAGTGGTCGCTAGTGACCATGTTCATTGTGCGCCGGCTTGCGCAGCTTCCGCTGTTGCTCCTGGCGATTTACACACTCACCTTTACGCTGGCGTGGATTGCACCGGGCAACCCCTTTGATGGCGCGGAAGGTCGCCGACCGTCGCCCGAGGCACAAGCAGCGATGCGTGCCCAGTATCGACTGGATGACCCGGTGGGTTTCTACTTTGACTACCTGGGTAAAGCGAGCGGCATTTCCTGGGTACTTGGGAAAGCACCGCGCCCCTTTGACCTGGGCCCGAGTCTGAAGAACCGCGACTGGAGTGTCAATGAAATCATCGCAGACGGCGCTCCGGTTTCAATCACCATTGGACTTGCCGCCATCCTGCTTGCGCTCGGCATCGGTCTGTGTGCTGGTGTCGTTGGTGCACTCCGCCCGGGCTCTGCCGCCGATGCCGGCACGCAGTTGCTGGCGGTGATTGGTATCAGCGTTCCCAGCTTTGTCACTGGCGCAGTACTACTGATTGTCTTTGCTGCCAAGTTGCAGTGGGTGCCCATTGGCGGCTGGCAAGGATTCCGCAGCCTGATTCTTCCGGCACTTGCACTGAGCCTTCCGTTTGCGGCGTATGTCGCGCGGCTGGTGCGCTCATCAATGCTTGAACAGATGTCTGCTGATTACATGCGCACTGCTCGCGCCAAGGGATTGAATCGACGCCAAGCAGCCGTTGGGCACGCACTCAAGAACGCCTTTCTACCCGTCCTGAGTTACCTTGGACCAGCGACCGCCTTTGCGGTCACCGGGTCCTTTGTTGTTGAGAAAGTCTTTGCCGTTCCGGGAATCGGCCAGCACTTTGTAGACGCGGTGCTTTCCAAAGACATCACGCTCCTGATGGGAGTGGTGCTGGTCTTCAGCACCGTGGTGATCCTCATGAACCTACTTGTTGATGTCCTCTATGCGTGGATTGATCCGCGCATCCAGAGCGGACGCAGTTAACGCGGCGCCAACATCTGAATCTCTGAGAG
>JBILYM010000325.1:0-2902 GCA_044377725.1 Phycisphaerales bacterium | reverse complement strand
GCGGATATGCGCGGCGATCTCCGCGTTTCCGTACTTGCGGCGCTGCGGTTCGATGAGGGGGCAGGCAATAGTGAATTGGCTCTTGCGCGCGCCGCGGGCGGAAGCCGCGCCCAGATCCGCAACGCGCTCGACAATTTGGAGATGACTGGTCGCGTGCGCCGGCTGAGCGCGTTCAGCAAGGCGAAGTCTCGCGGCACTCTTGGTGACTCGGCCGCAAGCGCACGGAATCACAATGCAACCCACATCGAATTGCTGCGATTCGGGTGAACCGTACCGTTGCTGGTGGGCCGGACTTCTAGCAGCCATGCCGGTGACTAGCCGGCAGCTGCGGACCCAAGCGCCTTCGCATCTCTGGGGTCTCTGGGCCTTTCTGCCTGCCCACTCGCCAACTCGCCCGCACCGCGCTCCGCTCCGCATACCCTTCGCGCATCGAAGCGCTCGCTCCAACCCCAGCCCGACGCAATTCGTGGTTTGCCATGCTTCTGATCTGCGCGATTGCTGTGGTGGCGTATCTCCCCGCGCTGCAAGCAGGGTGGATTTGGGATGACGACTCGTACATCCTTGATAACCCAGCAGTGCAATTGCCGGAGGGCATCCTGCACGCGTGGGTGCCGGGCGCCACACCGCAGTACTACCCGCTGGTGTTCGTCAGCTTCTGGGTGCAACATGCGTTGCACGGGCTCGATCCGTTTGGCTACCACCTGGTGAACCTGCTGCTGCACCTTGCATCCAGCGTGCTCCTGTGGCGACTCTTGGTTGTACTGCGCGTGCCGGGCGCACTCTTTGCAGCCGCGCTCTTTGCAGTGCACCCGGTGCAGGTGGAGACCGTGGCATGGGTGACCGAGCGAAAGAACGTCCTCTCCATGGCATTCAGCCTGGCATCACTCCTAGCGTGGGTGCGATTCCTGCAAGACACGCGCCCCTTCAGCGCGCGTGCGGGCTGGTGGGGCGCGTCGTTCGTCCTCTTTGCACTCGCCATGCTCTCCAAGACCACCGCGGTGGCGGTACCGGTGGCAATGGCCGCGATCGCGTGGTGGCAACCGTGGACGGAACGAACGTTGACACCTGCGTTCGCAAAATCCGCCCGCGCTGCCTCCGCATCCACGAAATCTCCGCTCACACACTCCACGCGTACATCTGTACCGGCAACTAACTCCGCGCAATCACTGTTTGCTTTGGTTCTCCCATTCTTCGCAGTGGGCATCGCGCTCGGCCTATTCACCGCGTGGGTTGAAGCCACATTCGTCGGCGCGCGCGGAGCAGAGTTTGCACGACCAGCCCTCGATCGACTGCTGCAAGCAGCGCAAGCGTGGTGGTTCTATTTGGGCACCTGGTGTTGGCCACGCGGTCTGATGTTCGTGTACCCGGCGTTTGATGGTCCGGCATGGCTGCCGTGGTTTGCATTGGCTTCTGGCGTCTCCGTGGCGGTAACGGCAATCACCGCCACGCGGCGCGGCGTGCGCGGCGCAATGGTGGCATTCCTCTGCTATTCAGCAGCCATCTTCCCGGCGCTTGGATTCATCAATCTCTATCCGCTGCGGTTCGCACCGGTGGCGGATCACTTTGGTTACGCGGCAAGTGCAGTGCTGGCTCCGGTAGCGGCATGGTGCCTCGTCCGTGCATGGCGCGCTATCAACGATCGCGGCGTTCCGTGCGCCATCGGCTCAGCACTCGCAGTCGTGCTCGTTGCATTGCTCGCAGTAATAGCGCGCGGTCACACCGCGAAATTTGCCAACGTCGAGACGCTCTGGCGCACCACGCTGGCGGAAAACCCACGCGCGTGGCTCGCTTCCAACAATCTGGTGAGCATGTTGCTGACCAACGTGCAAGAATCAATCGACGCCGGCGACTCCGCGGCGCGCGACCGCGCCTTGGACGAAGCAGCGCACCTTGCAGAAATTTCCGTGGAACTCGCCGGCACGATCGACATGCCCGTGCAGTCAAACATGAGCGAAGTCCGCCGGCTGCAGGGGCGCCTGCCCGAGGCGCTCACTGCGCTGAACGCCGCGCTACTGCTAGAGCCCAACGCGCCCGGCCCGCATTGGCAACGCGGACGCATCATTGAACTCATGGGGAACTTTGCGGCAGCGGAGCCTGATTACGCGCGCGCCGTAGAACTTTCGCCACGCAACGGCATTTACCTGCGCGAATGGGTGCGCTGGCTCACCAAGTCCGGTCGCCTCCGTGAGGCGCGTGACATTGCCGCGCGCATCGTTGCTGTGGATCCAGGTGATGCCGAGTCCATTGCCAACCTCGGCGCGCTGGAACTAGAGATCGGCGAAATCCCTGCCGCACGCCGCAACCTGCGTCGTGCCTTGACCATGGCGAATGGCCCGCTGGCAACGGTGATCGCGGTGCGCTGCGCGCGCGCGTGCCTTGCACCTCCGGTTGATCCAGAATCTGCCGCGCAGGCGCGCGCGATCGCCGAACAGCTTGTGCGCGAAACCGAAGGCGTTGATCCGCTTGCATACGTCTTACTTGCACACGCACAAGCCACGCTTGCCGATCCGAAAGCGCGCGAAACCCTTGCGCGTGCCGATGAGTTGCTTGCGAAAGCCTCGGCTGAAGTGAAGGAATTGGCTGCAGCGGAACGCGCCGCAACGGAAGCGCTCTTGTCTGCCGGCAGTCCGGCAGCAACGCTTTCCCGCTAGCTATGCACATCCAGCACCGCGCGCTCACGCATTTCTACAAATTGCTGCGCATAGAGATCGTGGTACTTGCCGCGCGCACGCATGAGCTCGGCGTGCGTTCCGCTCTCCACAATTCGACCACCATCAACCATCACAATCCGCGTGGCGCGGCGAATGGTGCTGAGCCGATGTGCAATTACAAATGAAATCCGGTGCGCCAGTACGCGATCCACCGCACGCTGAATAGTGCGTTCCGTTTCACTGTCCACGCT
>JBILYM010000324.1:0-2912 GCA_044377725.1 Phycisphaerales bacterium | reverse complement strand
AGCGGAACTCCAACGAGCATCAGTAGATACCGAGGTCGCACCACGCGCATGGCGGCGTCAGCCCCGCACTCGGGGCACCGATCTGCCGAACTGCTCAACGCACGCAGATCAAATCCGCAGCACGGGCACAACTCAGCAGGAGTGGTGGTCGACATGTACGGCAACACTATCAGGTCAAATCACGCGGTGCCCTGCCCGAGCGCTGCCTTGAACTGATATCGCCTCAGAGGCTGATTAAATAGGGACAGTGGTGAACGGCACCTATTTACGGCCAGATGCCGCGCAGGTCGTAAACGCGGGCGATCTGTTCGAGTGCTGCGCAGCTGGCTGCGGTGCGCAAGTCACATTCGTAGCGGTGCCGCGCCAGCTTCACGCGGCGTGAGGCGGCGATCATTGTTTCCGCCAACGTCTCCCGGACCTGTGTTGCAGTCCATGAGATGGCGGAGCGATTCTGCAGCCACTCAAAGTAACTCACCGCTACACCGCCGCCGTTGCAAAGGATGCCCGGCAATACTTCAATGCCGCGCTGTAGGAAGATGCTGTCCGCGTCCGGCGTCACCGGCGCGCTGCCCATTTCGGCGACTGCGCGTGCGCCAACAATCTCTGCAACTTCACTGGTGACCATCTGCTCAAGCGCAGCAGGGACAAGGACGTCACATGGCAGCTTCCAGAAATCAGCGGCGGAAACGCACTCACCACCGTGGAAGCCGTCGAGCGAATCATGCACGTCAAGGTGGTCGATCAAGTCGTCGGGATCAAAGCCGCGGAGGTTCACCACCGCACCACTGCGGTCAAGTACGCCAACCAGACGGGCGCCTGAGCGACACAACGCTAGCGCTGTCGAGCGACCAACATTGCCGAATCCAGCGATCGTGAAGGTCAGGGAACTTGGGTCAATACCCATATCAGGAAGCATCTCGCGCAAGACTTCCACCAGGCCTAGCCCGCCGGCACTGGCGCGGCCAATGATGCCGCCCGCTTCCACTGGCTTACCAGTGGCAACGCGGTGCGCGTCGGCACGCGAGTGCGTTGCACCGGTTTGCGCATAGGTATCTGCAAACCACGCCATCACCTGCGGATCAGTGCCCACACCCGGACCAACAACATCATGGTCTGGGCCAATCTGTTCAGAGATCGCCCACGCAAAGCGTCGGGTCACGCGCTCAAGTTCGTCGCGCGTGAGCTCACGGTTGCTGCATTCCACACCCCCGTACGCGCCGCCAAACGGCAGGCGCAACAGGCTGCACTTCAGCGTCATCAGAATGGCGAGCGCACGCATCGAATCAGCATCCACTCCGGGGTGGAAGCGCAAGCCGCCCTTGAATGGACCGAGCGCGGAATTGTGCTGCACGCGCCAACCACGAAACAGCCGGTGCTGGCCGTCATCCATCAGTACCGGAAAGTTCACCTGTACTTCGGAGCGCGGCTGCGAAAGGATCAGCTGATGATGATGCTTTAGCCCAACAATCTCAGCAGCGGCGAGCAACTGCTCAAGCGTCTGATGAAAGATGTTTGACGGATCACGGTCGATACCGAGATCTTCAAAGACCACACGCTGATTCTGCACTGTGGCAGGAGTGCGGTCCGTGGCTCGGCGTTTCTGATTGCGCTTCTCAGGCATGGAGAACTCGATTTCTCTGATGGTTAAGGCATGACGCGCACACGGCGCGCGCATTCATGCAAACACTTAGCGAACGAATGTCACGCGACCCCAGAACTGCGGAAGGTGCATATCAACGGCCCACTGCGGACTCCACACCCAATTGTCTTCCGGAAGGCCAGCGCGTTTGGCGTACGGCTCAGCACCGCCCGGCGCGGAACGAGCCGCGGCATTCGGCGTGGCGAGGCGCACACCAGCAGCGTCAAGTGCTTCGTGATTGTGGCGCCATTGCACGCGGGAGAAATTGATACGCCATGTCTCGCCTGGTTGCGGCGCGGCGGCTGCACGAGCGCGCTCGCCAAACGCACGTTGATCCGTCGGCAATGCATCAATGCGCGCGTCTACCGGCGGCACAAATGCCTTCCACGGAATGGCCATCATCACTGTCCATGATTGATCGATATCGCGCGGATCATCGGGCGTTCCATTGAAAGCCACTGACTTTGCGAACGCACCCGTGACATCCCATTCATGGATTGCAGGCGCGCCCTCGCGGTACGGCCGGTGTAGGAACAAATCAAACACCGTGCCGCGCGCGTTGATTTCTATCTCGTAGTACTCACGACCGTCACCGTTTGGATCGATGAACACTTCGAAGTCATTGTCGTGAAAGACGATTTCATCGTGCACAGCAAGCTTGGACCAGATATCTGGCTCCATGAGTTCCGCGCCGACATAGAGAAATGACTCGTCCCACAGCATCTTTACGCGTGTTCGGTACGCGGGCGCTGGCTTGACGGAACCCTCAATATCTGTGAAGTCCTCGGTCCACGGTGCGGCTGCCCATGCGCCGCTTTCCAATGATCCGCCGAGCGCAACGCGCGACATGCCGCGTCCGCTGCCGGATGTACCGGTCGCGCCACTAACACCACCGAGCGCAGGTGCAAACGGAGCCTGGTACGAGCGCGGCTCCGAGAGCGGCTTGGCCACTGCCGGCGGCTGCCACACCGCGCACGACGCGCCAGAGATCAGCGCGATTGACGCGGTGACCGCAAGTGCGAAGTGCGCGGTGCGGGGCCGGTTCACTTGCGCTTTCCAGCCTTTGGAGACTTGGACTTGGCTGGCTTCGACTTTGCTGACTTCGCCTTGCCCGACTTCGCCTTCGCCGGCTTTGACTTGGCTGCAGACTTCGATGACGCTGCCTTCGCAGACTTCGTCTTCGCGCCCTTACCCTTGCCCTGCTTCGGTGAGGTTCCAAGTTCCACCGCAACCTTGGCCGCAGCCAAGCGCGCCACTGGAACGCGGAACGGCG
>JBILYM010000323.1:0-2913 GCA_044377725.1 Phycisphaerales bacterium | reverse complement strand
CAAAGGATGGTCAAATGACCAAGGATCAGGCCGATCGCCTCCTGCAGTCGGTCCGCGATCGCGAACGTGAACGGCGCGCTGCGCAAGAACGCAAAGTGCAAGCCGAGGCCGCGCGCGGCCGTAAGCCGATCAAGGACTGGTGACCAATCACATGCGTGCCACGATCATCGCCATCTTCCTGTGCCTCTCCCTGCTGCGAACCGTTGCGGCGGGCGATGCGCAGTTCCGCATGCCGGAGGGGAACGCGTATGAAGGCACCCCCTTTCTGGTGACCATTGAAGTCACTGATGCGAGCGACGTGAAGCCGCCGGTCGCTCCGGAGATCCCAGGCGCGACGGTGCGTGTCGTTGAACGCGGCCGGCAATCGATGACCGAGCTTCGTGGAGGACGGGTCCGTAATTCAACCTCCGTGACCTACGCAGTCGAGATCACGCCAGAGCGGGTCGGCAGCATCCAAATTCCTGCACTCACGGTGCTCGTTGACGGCAAGGAACTCCGCAGCAAGCCGCAACGCGTGGAAGTAATGAAGAGCGAAGCTGGCAACCTGTTGTCTGCCGAGGTCATTGGCCTACCTGCAGAGGGCTATGTTGGCCAACCGCTCGATTTGATCCTTCGTATCAGCGTCCGTGCTTTCAAAGATCCCTCGTATGGACAATTGAATGAGTCGCAGATGTGGCAACTTGTTGACTTACAGGGCAGCGAATGGGGCGAGTTTCAGCAGCAGATCGTCGAGCTGCGGCAGCGCAATGCCGCGCCGCGCGCCCAGCAGGAAGTGCGCAATGGCGGGACTTACTTCAATTATGAGTTGACGCGCCGGACATGGCCGCCAAAGACCGGGGCACCAGACATCGGCACGGTTCGGATCCGTATGACGTATCCGCTTGCGCTTCGCGAAGTGCAGAACCTGTTCCTCGACCGTCAACTCACTATCAGCGAGTCGCGGCCACTCTCCGTCACGGCAACTGCGTCTGGCATCACTATTCTTCCGCTGCCGGAACTCGATCGCCCCGCTTCGTTTAGTGGCGCCGTCGGAGCGTTTGCCATTGCCGTGACTGCTAAGCCAACAACGGTTGCTGTGGGTGAACCGGTGACGCTGACGCTGGCCATCACGGACATTCGCGGCGGTGCAAATTTGGAAACGCTGCAGCCCCCTGCCCTTGCAGCCGACGTGCAACTGGCCAAGGAATTCCGAATTCCCAACGAACCGCTCTCCGGCATTGTCAGCGGCAACACCAAACGCTTTACCGTCACGGTTCGACCGCTAAGCGCTGGAACGGCAGCAATTCCACCTATTGAATACAGCGCGTTTGACCCGCAGAATCGGGCCTACGCGGTGAGTCGAAGTCAGTCGATTCCCATCACGGTCACTCCGGCCAATCAGATGGATCTTTCCAAGATCGTCACCGGTGGCGCCGGTACGACAAACGACGCATCGACCCCCGGAACACAACTGACTGAAGTGCAAGGCGGTTTGGTGGCCAACCGCCCGGTGACTGACGCGCTTCTTGCTGACGAACGATTGCACACCGGCCCGATCGAACTCGCAGGACTAGTACTACCGCCAGTTGGAGCCGCCGTAGCACTTGCCTTTCGAGTGCATCGCGCCCGGCACGCGCGCGACGGCGGTCTTGCTCGTCGCAGTCGTGCGCGCCGAACCGCGGATGCAAGACTGCGTGCCGCGACCGACGCCACGGGACTCGCCGGTGCGATCACTGGATTTGTGGAGGACATGACCGGTCGTGCAGCAGGAACACTCACGCGCGGTGACTTGGAGCGCGTCCTCGCCACCGCTGGCATTGATCACGAACTACGAAACCGTATCGCTGAGTTCCTTGGTCATTGTGACCGCGCGCGGTATGCAGGGGCTGCCACGCCAACCGAACTGGCGGCTGAAGCGCAGCGTGCCATCGATGCACTTGATGCCGCGCGCCTCCGCGCAACCAACGGGGGTACCCGATGAACTGGTTCATGAAACTCTGCATGGCGCTGTGTGTGGTGACGGCTGCCGTATGCGCAACCGAAGCCGCCGCTACTGACGTCGACCGAACAACCGGCGCCGCAAGCCGCGCGCAAACGGCGTACGAGCGCGGCATACAACTTCGCCGCACTGACGCAGCGGCGAGCCTGGATGCGTTCCGCGAAAGCGCTCAGTTGTGGGAGCGAATCCGTACCGCTGGCGCCGAGAACGGTCCACTGGAGTTCAACCTCGGCAATGCATACATGGAGTCGGGCGACATCGGTCGCGCGATCGCCGCGTACGTGCGCGCCGAGCGATTCATGCCGGGCGACTCCGACTTGGAACACAACCTGGCCCGCGCGCGTGCCGGAGTAAAGAGTTCCTTCGAACGAACGGGCGGCACGCTCTTGGTGGATTCCGTGGCACGCTGGTGGCACCTGGTGCCGCGATCAGTACGAATACTCCTTGGTTGGCTTTGCTGGCTTGGTTTCTGGGGAACGCTGGCCGCATGGTTCATCCGCCCGACCACCCCGCGCGGTGGCGTGGGTACTGCACCCGGCGCCGCCTGGCGCGTGGCGATCATCACGCTCCTGTGCGGGGCAACACTCTTTGGCGGCAGCGTGATTGCTGATGAGTACCTCCACACCAGCCGCCCGCGCGCGGTGCTGGTGGACAACGGCGTCACGCTCCGCAAAGGTAACGGCGATGGATTCGAACCGGCGTTCGTGGAAACGCTCGGCCCCGGCGTCGAGAGCACCGTGATCGAGACTCGCCCGGGTTGGCTGCGCATCGAACTGCCGGATGGTCGTTCCGGATGGATTCGTGAGTCGCAGGCGGCGCAGTTGTAGAGCGGCGTGGTGGTCGATGGACTCGGAGTCATCAGAGTCATCGGCGCCATCGGACAACACCGCCGAAGTACAAACAAAAGCAAGCTCGCCCCGCGATGATGCGGGGCG
>JBILYM010000322.1:0-2916 GCA_044377725.1 Phycisphaerales bacterium | reverse complement strand
AATCGAGAAGCGGAAGCGCATCGTCGAGGTCAAGTTTGGAACAACGGAGCGCAGTGAGAAACTCACACGATTCCACGCATTTGGAGTTGGATAACTTGAAACGTTTTCCAAGCGACCCCAAGTGGCGCCATCGTTCGTACTAATTTCTACAAACAGTACGTCCACTTCCGCTGGCGTTGAACCCGCTGGAGCGGCATCGCTGCAGAAGTACCAGCGTGAGTAGGTGACTGTGGCGTTGGTGGCGGTGGACAAGTCGAACACTGGGCTGACGAGACGGGTTGTGCCCCCGTCAACATCGGCTGCGGTGGCTGCTCCCCCAGCGAGCCCGTTCTGCGTTACCCACGCCTTCGTTCCCACAGCACTTGCGTCGGCTGCAGGTGCCGCGGCGTAGACCCCGCTAGTGGTTCCAATCGGAGTCGCCACTTGCCAGCCGCCGGTAGTCAGGCCGCCTTCATTGATCACTGTCCAGTCCGAAGTACTCACTTCCATGTCATTGGAGTATGGCTGCGTGTTGCCGCTCTGCACGGAGATCGGATTGGTGATCGTTGGCGCAGTGGCCGGGTCGTTGAACACAATGCCGTTGTCGAGGGTGGCAGTCACATAGAAACGAACAGTCTGCCCGCATTGGAATGGGGGCAGGGTTGCTTGGAACATGTTGGCACCCAAGGAAGGCAGCACCGCTGATTGGAACGCGCCGCCATCGACGGACCAGAACAGTCGTGTGGAATCAGCGATTGCCGTCCCACCAGCCACATTTTGCTGCACCCGGAACGACTTTGCAACACCCGGCGCTGCCGTCGTTGGCAGTCCGTCTGGGTACGCAAAGGTGATGTTCATCGGCGGTACGTTGATATAGACGGCCAGTCCAGTGCAGGTTCCTGAAACCAGATCAGGCCATGTATCGCCGTTGATGTCAAACACCGCCACATCCGTCCACCAGTCGAGCTCAGCGGCTGGAATGATCAGCGGGGTGATTTCGTCGAGAATTCCTGCTGGCGATCCGCTGTAGATGTTCCGATAGATATGCGTGCGACGCGAATGCGCAGCGCCGGTGGTCTGTGGGCAGAACGGCCCAAGGTCAGCATCAACATCAGTCACGATGACGTCAATTCGACCATCCTTGTCGAGATCGCCAACTTGCGTGGAGTTTCCAAATTCACTCAGGCTGTCCGCAATGGTGTAACTGGTGAAGTTCGGTTGGCCAGTGGCATCGTTACCCGTGTTGATGAGGTACTTGTCTTGGCCGTCATCAACGATCACCAAGTCGAGTCGACCGTCGCCGTTGAGGTCCGCCTTGTCCCCGTGGTAGGGCTGGCCACTGGCAATGTCCTTGAGAGCAAATCCCAGTCCAGTGGCGTTCTTGGTGTACACGCTCACGGCCTGGCCGGTGGTCAGCGTATTGATGCGCACAATGTCTGCGCGTGAGTCGCCGTTGAAGTCGCCTGCCACTGCCATATTGCCAAAGCCAGAGTTGATCTGGGCGGCACTGAGAACCGTGGTGGTGGCGTCATAGAAAACGCCAGGGTTTGAAGCGCCAAGGTTGAGTAGCAGCTTGTTGTCGTAATCGTTGGTGGGATTCTCGGCGGGGCTTTGTTGGCATTCGCCCACATCCGCGGTGTCACCGTCACCGTTGAGGTCGTAGCACAAGGTTCCGGACGTTTCTGGTGTGTCGTAATCGGTGTAGAAGATGTCTACGAAGCCATCCCCGTTGTAATCGGCAATGGCCATGTCGCAGAAGCGCGGGTTGGCAGCGGTACCGCCGCGAGCAAAGAGTGTGGGAATGCGATCCACTTCAAAGCGGAAGCCGCGCCAGTTGCCATTCGCGTCATCCCCAAGATTGATGTACGCGCGTGGCTGCCCCAGAATGCTGTTCACGTGGTCGCTCATCGTGGTGGCGGTGAGCAGATCCAGCCAACCGTCATTATTGATGTCCACCGCTTCGACGTCGCGGTCATTGGTGGCATCTAAGAGACCGGAATAGCCGCTGATATCGCTTGCTTGTCCATACTCAGCAGTGCGGTCGGTGAGGACGCCGCCCTCATTCATGAGGAGCAGGTTGCGTGCGCCGCCCTGAATGCTGCCCGGGAACTTGCGGACGCAGATCAGATCAATGTCACCGTCCTGATCGAGGTCGCCCCACGCGAAATCCTTCTCATGGTTGTCAGCTCCGATGAGTGCCGCTGCAGCCACCAAGCGCGTTGCCGTCTGGTTGGAGAAGTTCACCCAGTTCTGTGCAAGGGCCGCTCCCGTACATGCGAGTGCTGATGCGAGGGCGAAGAGCTGGGTGGGTCGCGTGTGAATTCGCATGGGTGTCCTTGAAGTGCTCAGGTCAGTGTCGGTGAGTCGTGGGGCAGTGTGTATTGAAGTGCTGAGTCGGGCAATGAGCCGTTGGGCTGGAGTTTCATTACGGGCAAGGGCCCCAGGCTCCGAGGAGAAGGCCAAGGTCTGCGCCGCCAACGTTTCCGTCGGCGTTCAGGTCGGTCGGAACATCGGATTGACCCCAGGTTCCGAGCAAGACACCCAAGTCCGCGCCATTTACCCAACGATCACCTGTGAAATCGGCCGGGCAGGGCAGACACTCATCCGGCAAGCCGTTGAGGTCGGCATCCACGCTTGTTCCAATTAACAGATCCATCAGGTCGGCAACGCCGTTACCGTTGCAGTCGCCATTCTCGCCTTCATAGGCTTGCATGAAGTAGGCGAAGTCGGCAATGGAAATGATTCCATCCTGGTTGATGTCGTGCACTGCGTTCGGAGTGTTTGGCGTGCTGCTTGATCCGAGCGCCGCTTTGAACGCGATGAAGTCAATGATGTTCACGTGGCTGTCGCCGTCGTCATCAAACTCCACGCGTCCCAGCGAGTTCAGGAATGAAACCAGTAACACTTTGTCGCCTTCGGAAAGCTGCGCGAACGCAT
>JBILYM010000321.1:0-2918 GCA_044377725.1 Phycisphaerales bacterium | reverse complement strand
GATATAGTCCCGTGATGCGGGCCACTTTCCTGCCTTTCTGCCGTCCATCCATCACCGAAGAGGACATTGCCGCCGTTGCGGATGTGCTCCGTAGTGGCTGGATCACCACTGGTCCCAAAGTCGCCGAACTGGAAGACATGGTTGCCGCGCGCACCGGCGCAAAGCACGCCATTGCCGCAACAAGCGGTACCGCGCTCATGCACCTGGCGCTGCAAGCCATGGGCATCGGTCCGGGCGACGAAGTCGTGGGCGCATCCATGACTTGGGTCTCCACGCCCAACATGGTTGAACTGCGCGGCGCGCGCAATGTCTTTGTTGATGTTGATCGCGACACGCTGCTCGCCTCCGCCGAAGCGATCGACGCAGCCATCACGCCTCGCACCAAGCTAGTGATTCCGGTGCACTATGCGGGCGCACCCGTTGACATTGATGCCATCCGCGCCGTGTGCGCGCGCCGCGGCGTTCCAATCTTGGAAGACGCCGCGCACGCCATCGGCACGCAGTACAAGGGCAGAGAAGTCGGCGGCGGCGACACCGCGATCTTCTCGTTGCATCCCATCAAGAACATCACCTCCGGCGAGGGTGGCATCTTGACCACCAACGACGACGCCCTTGCCAACAAGGTGCGCAGCCTGCGCTTCCACGGATTGGCCGTTGACGCGCATGACCGCAAGCAGCAGGGACGTTCGCCGCAGGCCGAAGTGCAAGAGCCTGGTTACAAGCAGAACATGGCGGATATGAACGCGGTTCTTGCAGTACGCCAGCTGCCGCGCTTGGATGCCATCATTGAGCGTCGCGATGAAATCGCCGCGATTTACCGCGCTGGCCTTGCTGATGTTGACGGCATCCTGCCACTTGCGGACCCCACGTGGTCGCATCGGCACGCTCGTCATCTCTTTGTAGTGCGTGTTGATGAGCGTGCGTGCGGCCTAGACCGCAACGCGTTCATGGAAGGCCTGAAGGCGCGCAACATCGGTACTGGCATTCACTTCCTCGCTTCGCACACGCATCGTTGGTACCGCGAGCATCGTCCTGAGTGGATGGGACAACTCCCCGCCACTGAGTGGAACTCCGCGCGCATCTGCACCATTCCGTGTTTCCCCGATATGACCGACGCTGATGCGCACGGTGTATTGGAAGCAATCAAGGAAGTAGTAGCCAGCGCTCGCACTACCGTTGCAGGAGGCATCCGATGAGCGAACGTCCCTCCGTCAGCGTGATCATTCCCGTCTACAACGAGAAGGACAACCTTCCCGAACTGCTCGCGCGCACACTTGCGGCGTGTCGCACACTCGGTCGCCCGTGGGAACTCATCTTGGTTGACGACGGCAGCCGCGACGGATCCACTGATCTACTTGCCGATGCAGCCCGAGCGCATCCCGGCGAAATCAAGTCGCTACTACTCAACCGTAACTACGGTCAACACAACGCCATTCTGTGCGGCTTCGCTGCCGCGCAGGGCGACATCATGGTGACGCTCGATGCGGACCTGCAGAATCCGCCCGAAGAAATCGGCGCGCTGTGCGCCAAGATGGACGAGGGCTACGACATCGTTGGCTCCGTTCGTCAAGATCGCCAAGACGCGCTCTTCCGCAAGGTATTTAGCGGCGTTGTCAATCTGATGGTGCGCCGCACCACCGGCGTGAAGTTGCACGATTACGGCTGCATGTTGCGCGCGTACCGACGCCGCGTGGTGGAAGCGATGCTTCTCTGTCGCGAGCGGCACACGTTCATTCCCGTGCTTGCCAATCTATTTGCCAAGCGTGTGACGGAAATTCCAGTAGCACATGCTGAGCGTTCGCGCGGCACCAGTAAGTACTCGGTACTCAAGCTCATCAATTTGCAGTTTGACTTGCTCACCTGCATGACCGCCGCGCCGTTGCGCTTGGTCACTTGGGTGGGCGTCGCTATCTCTGCACTCTCCGTTGGATTCGGCGCATTGCTCCTGGTATTGCGCTTGATCTACGGTCCAGAGTGGGCTGCCGCTGGCGTGTTCACGCTGTTTGCAGTTCTGTTCTTCTTCATCGGCGCGCAGTTCATCGCGTTCGGTCTGATGGGCGAGTACATCGGTCGCATTCATGCCGATGTGCGCGAACGCCCCCGTTACATTCTGGATCGCGTGGTCGGGGAGACGCTCGGCGAGCGTCCCGGCATCGCGAGCCAAGCGCACGCCGCGCGTTCGAGCGGCAACTGAGGTCAACACTATGCGTACCGTCGTCCTTGCATATCACGAAATCGGCGCAGCCAGCCTGAAGGCCGCGATCAAGAATGGCCTCAACGTGGTTGCTGTGTTCACGCACCGCGACACTCCGTCGGAAGGCACTTGGTTTGCATCAGTGGCACGCATCGCTGCCGAGCACGGCATTCCCGTGTTTGCACCCGATCGCCTTGATCACCCCATCTGGCTCGAACGCATTCGCGACATGAAGCCAGAGCTTCTGCTCTCTTTCCACTATCGCAACATGGTGGGCGCCAAGGTGCGCGAACTGTTCCCGGCGGGTTGCCTGAATCTGCATTCGGGCATGTTGCCGAAGTACCGCGGTCGTTGCCCGATCAATTGGGTGCTTGTGAATGGCGAGACCGAGACCGGCGTCACCGTGCACCACATGGTTGACAAGGCCGACGCTGGCGACATCATTGGACAGAAGCGCGTGGAAATCCTTGCTGAGGACAACGCGTGGTCGCTCACGCAGCGCATGGCCACCGCATCGGCCGCGCTCTTGGATGAAGTGCTTCCGCTGGTGAAGCAGGGCAAGGCCCCGCGCACGTCGCAGGATGAATCAAAGGCCACCGTCATGGGTCGCCGCGGTCCGGACGACGGGCAGATCGATTGGAACCTCACCGCAGCGCAAGTTCACAACTTGGTGCGCGCAGTTGCATCGCCATGGCCCGGCGCGTTCACGCACGCGGGCGCACGC
>JBILYM010000320.1:0-2933 GCA_044377725.1 Phycisphaerales bacterium | reverse complement strand
CGCAAATGCGCGGGAATCCTCAATTTGGTGGCAAGCGATCCGGAGTGCGCGGCTTCTCAGCCAACTTCTCGGCAGAGCCAGTTCCGGGAACCACATCACGGACCGCATCAATCATGTCGCGAGCCGCTACATGCGCGGTTCGCACCGCGTCTCCGACGGCTCCGTCTTGCTTCATGGCACGCTCGGCCATCTTGCGCGCCACCATAAATCGGCGACTCAGACCAGCAATAACTGTGGCCATCACTTCCATTTGGGAAGCTGGCGGCTGATCGGATTCGGGTTCAGTGTGTTGGGAATTCATGCGGCCTCGTGAGCATCACGATAACCGCCTTCAGGCGCCATCTCCAAATCCTCAAAGAATGATCGAACCGCTTCTGCCAATTCCTCGTGTCCAGGGGCGTCAAGCGCCCCGAGCGCGTTGGTGGCTCGCTGCACGTGCGTCACCGGCAATGCCTGCAAGATGGCGGCAGCTGCACCCGCGTCGAGCGCCACCAGCAGTCGAGCTGCGCGATCCGTATCGCCCGTATCAATCCAGCCGCGCACTACGAATGCCGACTGCTCCGGCGCAGATCGAACCGCCTCCGAAGCGTCCGCCCCAGGAAGCGGCTCCTCGTCAAAGGCTGGCATGGCGATCTCACCGTCATCATCACTCGCGGCCACCGCAGCGCTGCGCGGTCGTGCCCATGTCCACCACGCAAAGCCCGCCAAGCCGCCAAGCGCTAACAGCGCCCATCCGTACGGAAATCCGTTCGCCGCGTTCGTGGATCCAAGTGGTGTTGCCCGCTCGCGCGCAGCGGACGCTTCAACCTGCGTGCGCACCTGGGTCTGAACTGAATACGGCTCCGCCGGCTGAGTGACCGCCACGCGATCCCACTCCGGCTCCGCAGCGATCGAAAGCGCCACTGCAGACACACGTGATCCCGGCGCAGTCAGGAATGGCTCCACACGATCAGCAATACGCGAACGCTCTAAGTCCATGTACTGCGTCATATCGCCGCCTGCTTCGGCCTCCGCGCGCGCCACTGCAACACTCCGCGGTACTTCCACTGTTGCAACCACCGCCCCACCCTCCGACTCACGAACACGCACCGACACGCCAGGAATATCGGCGAGCAGCGCAGTCACTAGTTCCGCTGCATGCTCTTCGCGTGCATGAACGATGTCCGCCATCACGCGCGCATTCACATCACGCACCGTGCGCACTCGTCCGGATACTGCATCAATGATCGCTACTGATTCAGGCTTCACACCTTGGCACGCGCCGGCCACCATCACTGCCACTGCATCGACCAAATCCTGCGGCATGGCACCGGAGCGCATGCCCACCGTGACTGCTGCCGTCGCTCCTGATGCAGCACCCGGAGCAAACGAACGCGGCGCGTCGCCAACCACCACGCTGGCGCGTTCAACGCCCGGCTGCATGATGATGGTCGCTTCCAATGTCTTGATGGTTGCAGCCAGCCGACGTGCACGTGAACTTTCGCCACTTGCAAAGATTGATTCGTCTTCAAGCGCAGTAGCGACCGCATTTGCCGATGATTTCGGCGCGGCGGCCTCTGCAGCACGGCGAGCGTCTTGTGCATCAACCCAGAGGGCTCCATCTTCAAATTGCGCAGTAATTCCTGCGCGGGCAAGTGCGCCACGGGCCATATCAATGCCGCCAGCAGGCACTGCCAACGCCACACGCGCTGGCGGCTCGCCGGATCTCCACGCAACAAACGCAGCGCCAATCAGTGCAACCCCAGCAACTGCTACTGCCAGCGCGGCACTGCGACTACTGATCTCCGGAAACGCACGCTGCATGCGCGCAAGCCCCGGCACCCGGGTCATGCCAGACATGCCGGATCCGCCCGACGCGTCGCCCGCTTCCACAATCTCATGGCGTCCGGCGTCGTAGGCGTCGTCATCAATCGAGTCCATTGTTTCTCCGTTGCGCATCAACCGCGCATATCTCGCACTTGGGCATAGGCCTCAAGCATGGCATTTCGAACCGCTTGCAACATTTGGAACGCCGCGTCCGCTTTGCGAGTGGCCAGGAGCACGCCTTCAACATCGCATGAAGCACCACTCCGCACTAACGCCGTCGCGCGCTCCGCATCGGCACCAAGAACACGCGCTTGCTCAAGACCCGCCTGCACACGCGCAAGCAATGAATCTCCCGGCAAGATCGGAGCGGCGCCTGCAGTCTCACTCGCTAACGAAGTAGCACCAACACCCACGGCGTGGGTGCCCTGCACTGTGTGACCCATGTGTCCGATGGCTGCGATCGAATCCGTCACGCGAACTCCGGATGCTTTGGGATGCACGTGCCCCGCATCCGTGCGGAGCAGCGTGCATCACCTGCGCCATAGATCGGCAGGATCTGCCGAATGACTGCAATTTCTGCGCGGGTGAATAACTAGCGAACGGCCGCCAACCCCTGCCGCGCCGAGTTACAGATGCTCGGGCACCAACCCCGCCAATTTCCACTGCCGAAGCTTCATTCCCAACGTTCGAACCCCAATTCCGAGCGCGCGGGCGGAACGATCGCGGTGCCCGCCGAAGCTCTCCAGGGTGGCAACCACCGACCGACGCTCGAGCGTCTCCAAGGTGACCTCGCCGTCGCAGGCGATCGGTTCAGCATTTCGTGTACGCATGGACTCCAGTTCGCGGGTGAGGTGCTCCACACGCTCAATCAGCGCGCGATGCGTCCCTTCCACTCCGGCGGCTACCTCTTGGAACGCACTGACCAACTGGCCAAAGGATGAACCACCCGGCGCACTGGCTTCAGTGATCAGTGCTCCGCCCATGATTGAATCAGCGTCCCTCGTGCCGCGGCGTTCGCCGGGCATCGTGTAGCTCATTGCGCGTGCATCTGATCCGTCGTGCAATGCCGTGGTCCTCATTCGGTAGGCGAATCCGTTCGCCCGCCTCGGGTCATCGGCGTTCAGCGG
>JBILYM010000069.1:0-8906 GCA_044377725.1 Phycisphaerales bacterium | reverse complement strand
GGACCGGTGCGAAGTTTGGTTCGCAGGAGTCCGTGAAATTGGAGCGCGGTGCGTGGGTGCAGGTGGCGGATGCGCAGGGCAACCTGAAGCAGCAGTACACGGCATCGCGCATTGACCCGTTGCCTGACAAGCGCTTGTCGATGACGGATCCGCGCGCGGTGTTGTACGGCGATGGTGGTCGCATTGTGACGATGCGTGCTGATGCGATGACGGCGCGGGTGCCGAAGCGTGCACTGGAAAGTGGCAAGCTCTCTGGCAATGTGGTGATCAGAATCTTTCGTCCGCGCGACGGCAAGCCTGTTGACCTGAAGAATGATGCGCCGGATGTCACTGTTGAAAGTCCGGAAGCGAGCTTTGATCAAGCGAGCGGGGAGATTCGCTGCGATCGCCAAGTGCGCATTGCAGGTGAGGTGATCACCTTTGATGGCGAAGGACTTTCGCTGACGCTTGCTGCGGACGGCAAGACGGTGGAGCGTTTAGTGGTTGATCGAGCGTTGGCTCCGGTGCGGATTTCGCGCGCGGCCATTGAGGCGCAGCAGAAGAAGCGCGGTGATGCCAAGAAGAAGGCGGAGGCGGAGAAGGTTGCCGGTGCTGCGGCGCCGGCAAGTGGTGCGGCGCCCAAGCCTGCTGTGGTGGAGAAGTCGGCGGAGGCGGGGAAGGCAGTGCCGGCGGGCAAGCCGGCGGATGCTGCGAAACCTGTGGTGGCGGGGAAGCCGGCGGACGCAGCGAAACCGGCGGTCGCGGGCAAGGCGGGCGGGAAGAAGGCGGCCAGTGCGGCTGCAGCCACCGAGCCGCGGCTCTTCTTACTCACCATGTATGACGACGTGGTGATTGTCTCCAACGAAGATGATCGACGGACGGAAGTTCGTGGTGATCGTGTGGACGCGTACTTCATCATGCGCGGTGGGTCTGGCATCGGTATGGCGCAGCGCGATCCGTTTGGGCCGCCCAGTGCGCCGTTTCCGGTGCTTGCGCTGTCGGGGCCGCCTGCGCAGCAGTTGCTGGCGTTGGCGGTTGCATCGGTGCCGGCGGCGGATGACGATGATGTGGTGACCGTGGCATTCAAGGGGCGCTTGGTGATGGCTCCTGCACCGGAAGGGACGCCCGTACTCAGTCAGCCCGATGCCGTGCGCATGGTGGTGAATGGAAAGCCCGCGCGCATTGACGATTCACGGAGCGAAGCGGTGATTACTGCGCAGCGCGTAACGGTGGAGTCCAAGGTTGACCGTGTGGAACTGCTCGGAACTCTTGAGGAACCCGCTGCGGTGGTGACGCCAGACTTTGCGCTGAACGCAAAGCATTTCACGTTGGATCGATCCACTGGGCGCGGTGCCAGTGATGGCCCTGGAAACATAGTCATGGGCGGTGCTGGCAAGAAGCCGCTCAGCGTTGCGTGGGGCACCAGCATGGCGCTGATATTGGCGCCTGGCACTGGTAACACGGAAGGCACGTTCCGAGGTGCAGAATTTGTGGGCGCGGTGGATGTTCGGAGTGCGGACATGGAGTTGCAGGCGGCGCAGCTTTCCATTGAAGCGCTGCCCGTTGGTAAGAAGGATGTGCCGCGCCGGATTGTTGCCTCGGGTGGAGTGAAGGCAAGATCACTTGGTGCCTCGGGCGGGCAGTTTGCTGCCGACCGCGTGGAGGTAGCACTCTCACCGAACGCCGCGGGCGAGGCGCAACCGCGCACGCTGGTAGCGACTGGCAACGTGGAAGCAGGCGATGGGGCGCAGACGATCTGGTCGTCGGCATTGCGTTTGACATTCGTGGACGCGAAGCCGAAGGCGGGTGCAGCAGGCAAGGGCAAGAAGGGTGGAATTGGCCTTGCTGGTGCTGGCGGTGACGAACAAGGCGCCATGCGCAGTGATGTGGGTGAGATCATTGCTGAAGGCCCCGTGGAATTACGCATGGAGGACGGCGGGCGCGTATTTGCCAGCCGTCTTGAAGGCGATGGAGTGGGGCACAACGCGCGGCTCTTTGGCCCGGATGTCTTGGTGGTGCGCGGCAATCTTGTGCTTGATCAACTGGCCAATGTGCAAGTGCAAGATGCGCCGGTGCGGCTGAATGCCATTGGACCCGGTCGTGCCAGCGGATTTAAGGATCCGGTGATTGCAGTGACCGAAGGCAAGACTGGTCGCCCCAAGATTTCGGCGGTGCCACAGATGCAGGCCACGTGGCGCGAGTCGCTTTCGTACGCGGACGGCGCGGTGAAGGCGAAGGATGGCGGCGCTGATCGTGGATTGCTGCTGTTGCAGGGCGCAGTGAAGGTGCGCGCCTCGCGCGAGCCGCGTGAGGCGGAGGCGCTGGATGCCGACGAAGTACAGATTGAAATCATGAGCCGTGGCAAGACCCTTGCGAAGGCGGATGGTAAGACGGCAAACGCTGATGCCAAGACTGCGAACGTTGATGGCAAGGCTGCGAACGCCGATGGCAAGGCTGTCGCCAAGCGCGATGGAAAGTCATCCGGCGCAGGCGCTCTCGGCGACGCGCAGGCCATTGGAACGATGCGCGCTACCGGTGAAGTTCGACTTGAGGCGCGGCAGTGGGCCGATGGCAAGCGCGAGGGCGATCCGCGGCTCTTCCGCATGAACGCCCCGAACATTTCCTACAACGGTCAGGACGGTTCAGCGTTTGTGGATGGCGCCGGTTCGCTGCTGGTCTTCGATCCGCCACCGCCGACCGAGCCAGAGAATGCGGATGCCAAGAAGAGTCCGTTTACCCCTCATGGAACGACGCGCTTCACATGGAAGCGGTCGTTGGCCATGGCGCCACGCCCGGACGGCACCAGCCGTTTGACCCTGGAGCGTGAGGTGGTGATGGATCACTTGGGGAACTCCACCACCGCCACCGGCACGTTGACGGCAGACCGCATGATGGCCACAGTACGCGCCGCTGCGGGTGCCAAGCCCGCGGCAGCGGCGGGTGACATGGGCGTCTCGCTGGGAGGACCGTCCGAACTCACCAAGGTGGAGGCGGATGGTCGCGTGGTGGTGCGTACTTCCGATATGGATATCGAAGCGGGCGAGTTTGAGTTGGATGTGCCGTCGCAGATTGGTATCGCGCGTGCGGAGCAGGGAAGGTTGGTCACGCTGATTCAGCGCGGCACGGCAAACCCAGTACGCGCGCATGCATTCCGCTGGGACATGGTGAAGGGGACCGTGTCAGTGGAGGGGGCCCGGGGCGGGATTGGGAGATAGAGTGGATCGGCGTCTATGCCTTCAACGAAATTCTGCGTTATCGGGGCATGTGTGCGTTAGTGGGCTGAGTGCTGGTTACTTTCCCTAACGATTCGTTTATGAAATAATTTTGAGCATATGCACGGCTGAAGTCGTGAGATTGCCGTTAAGAAATCAACGTTTTTTTACTACGAAATTTACCGAAATCGCACGATGGGTGAGGATGGCAGATTTCGTTCTTGTATCCGGAGCGCGACATCAGACGCAGGTGGAGCCTGCAAGTGATGCGCGCCATTTAAGAACGATTGACCTTCGGTGGGCCAACCGCGAGATACAGACCGTAAGCCGACGGTTTCGGCGATGTCACGTCCGCACGGGAGTGTGGACCAACAACGGGCAATTTGCCCAGAATTGAGATTGCAATGATTCGTAACGCAACCATTTCTTCAATCGGTATGTCTGTCTTGGCAGCGACGGCGTTTATTGCAGCGCCGGTGAGTGCGCAGCACACGTCGTCCTTCGGGCAACTGACTTACGGCGTCAGCCCCTCCACGCAAACGCCAATTGCAATGACTTCCGGTACCGGCGTTGGTAATGACGGTTACTACATGAACACTACCGCTGGCCCAGGCGCCCAGCAGTTGTTGATCGGCATCAAGGCGCACGAATACCGCAACGGCAACATGCCGGCTGGTTCGAGCACCGTGTCGTCGTACGGCAACAGCGTCGGTGGTTCATGGCTGAACATCGACAGCGGCTCTGGCGCGTACACCGCCATCGCCGGCGTAGCGGTCAACAAGCCAAGTTGGAACCCCGACGCTCCAAGCTGGGGCTTTACGTGGAGCATCACCCTTGATGGCGCGCGTCCCGCGGTCGGCGCCATCAGCATGCGCATGCTGATCACCCGTCCAGATTCGCAGGTGGTGACGGTGGTTGCTTCGCAGGACGTGGGCACTGATTTCTCGGCTGGCAACATGGCATGGCAGCAAAACTGGAACTTGGGCTACCTGGGCGTCTATGGTGGCGGCGTTGATGCCAACACCGTCGGCGACTGGAAGATCAAGATCTCAACCTTCTCTGGCGCAACCGTCTACGGTGAGCAAGAAATCACCGTCACTGCGACTCCCGCCCCAGGCGCACTCGCGCTGCTCGGCGTCGCTGGTCTGGTCGGTGGCCGTCGCCGCCGCGCCTGACCCTCACTTTGCACTCCACGCTGGCTCTGGCCAGCGTCCACACTCCACGCCCCCTGGCGCTCACGCGCTTGGGGGCGTGTGTGCGATTTGGGGTGATTGGGGGATAGGTGGAGGGGATTTGCCAGCCGTGCATAGGCGCCCAGGCAGTTAGAACGGCACTTATTTGCGAAATGGATCGAAATCCGAAATTATGTGATGGTTAACGGGCGCAGATTACGTTCTTGTTTACGGAGCGTGGTGTTGCATGCAGGTCGAGCCTGACAGCAATACGCGCAAATCAAAGTGTTGCCGGCCCGATGGCTGGACACCGGAAACAGAACCGCTCGCCGACGGTTTCGGCTGTGTCACGCCTGCACGGGAGTGTGGGCCTTTACCGGGGCAATTGCCCCAAGGATTCATAGATGAAGAACAGCACCAAGTTTGTACTGTCGATGGGCGCACTCGCGCTGATGGCCGCCGAGGCAGCGACCGCTGGATTCACTGGCTACATCATTCGCAACGCTGACAACGGGACAGCGCCAGTCATTAACTCGAGTACTTCGAATTCAATCAACGCATCAATCGAAATCGCTAAACAGAAAATTGGCTTTGGGTCGAATGACGTGAATGGTCGAACCATCGGTGAAATCTCACTTATGGACATCACGCGCAATGACGCTGGCACAGCGCTCAAGCCGTACGTGAACATCTGGGTAACGAACGGTCTTGGCAACTACGCGGTCATCAGTATCTCACCTGCACAGTGGGGTGGCCCTGGAGCGGGATCTCTTTCGACTTCTTACAGCGCCATGTACGGTCTCGGTACTACACCGAACAACCGTGGTCCTGGCCAGGACGTGTACGTGTACGAAACAACCGGTGCCACGGGCGCTCAGACAGAGGCTTCAGGTGCTCAAATCAACAGCAACAAGGGAACCTCATGGTTGTCGAGCCGCGGTACCGGAAACTACCTCAC
Organism: Phycisphaerales bacterium; assembly: GCA_044377725.1. Taxonomy (GTDB): domain Bacteria; phylum Planctomycetota; class Phycisphaerae; order Phycisphaerales; family SM1A02; genus UBA966. The sequence goes on along the minus strand of JBILYM010000069.1, from coordinate 3,585 downwards.
CATCAGCGACATCTCTGACTTGGTAATTGCACCACCGCCAAGTTCATGGTTTGCAGGCTCAAATGGCACGGGCTCGGGCGCTCCGCGCGAACTCGGAACTGGCTTGGCCTTTGGGTTCAACTGGATCATGGGAGCAGCGAATCCGATTTCTGGCTCACCAGTTGACGGTTACTCGCAATTTACGGCGTATAACCTCTCGGGCGTCTCGGTAGTCCCCGCCCCAGGCGCATTCGCTCTCATCGGCGTCGCTGGTCTGGTCGGTGGCCGTCGCCGCCGCGCCTGACCCTTACTTTGCACTCCACGCTGGCTCCGGCCAGCGTCCACACTCCACGCCCCCTGGCGCTCACGCGCTTGGGGGCGTGTGGATTTTTGCGGCTCGGCGGCGGCGGATGACGAGGGCGATGGCGCCACCGATGGCGCCGATGGCCGTGGCGGCAATGATGATGAGGCGCACTTTCATTGTGTGAACGCGCTCAAGCTCGTCAGCGCGTTGCGTGAATTCATCAGCTCGTGCCGTGATGATGGTTCGGTCCGCTTCGATGATGGCTGGGGTAGCGGCGGCGGTGCGCAGTTCTTCAATCTGCGTGCGCGCGCTGTCAAGAGCCATGTCCGTCATGGATTGTTCAATGGCCGGCGAACGTGCGCTCAGCACGCTTTCACGTTCCATGGCAGACGTCAGGCGTGCCAGCATGGCTTCGGCATCGGCGCGCTTGGCGGGTGTGGCGTCCGGAAGGCGCGAAGCGTCGGTGACGGCGGTGATGTCGGCTGGCCAAGCGGCACTTTCGTTGGCCTTGAGGTGAGTTTCGGCGGCGGTCATGGCGCGGGCGATGCCATCGTCGGCACGGGCACCCGCCAAGGTGCGTTCGAGCTTTGCAACATCGGCGCTCAGGGTGTCACACGCGGTGCGCGCTTCCGTGGACTTCTGTGGTTCGGACCAACGGGTGGAGCCATGCAACGCGGCGGCGGCCTTTGATGCGGTTTGCGCGGCGGTGAGTTGCTCGCCGGCCACCGGGAGTTTCGATGCCGTGATGGCTGCGGTGGCTGCATTCACTGCGGTGCGCGCAGTGGCGATGTTCGCGTCAATAGCGGCGCGGGCCGCGGTGTCTTGCAGGGCGCCGATCTGTGCTTGCAGGCGTGCGGACAAGCCAGTGATGGACTGATTGAGTGACTTCTTGGCGGTGGCGTCCAGTGAAGTGCTCTCGATGCTGCGCGTGAGTTCCATGGCTTTGGTGGACGCGGCGGTGAGACCGGCGAGTTTGCCAGCGGCGGCGGTGGCTTCGCGGTCAAGCGCTTCGAACGCAGCCTGCAGGCGCGCGGCGTTGGCGCGCTGCTCCACGTGGGTGCGCGTGGTGGCGATCAGGGTTCGGAGGTCGGCGGCTTGGCGGGTGAGGTCGGCGGTGGGAACGAGCGTGAGTGTGGCGATGGCTGATTCCACGGCGGTGGCGGTGGTGGTGGCGCGGTCGGCTTCCGCTGCGGTGTCGGCGGCGAGCGCGGCGGTGGCAGCAGTGAGTTGCTTGCCGAGGTTGGTGGCAAGCGCCTGTTGCGCCTGCAGCGCGAGTCCGGCCTGCAGGCGTTGTTCCAAGTCTGCAATTCGCGGCGCGAGGGCGGTGCGCTGCTCGGGCGCGATGGCGGGGTCTGACTGGGTGAAGAGCGCGCGGATGGAAGTCATGGCGGCCTGCAGATCGGACCAGCGGGACGCGTCGGCATCGGCTTCAGCGCGCGCCAAGCTTGGCTCCAGGAGCGGGATGACGTTGACGCCTTGGAAGAAGGCTTCGCGTTGCAGGTTGCGGTCTTGGACTTGGCGATCCATGCTGAGCTCACAACCGGCCTTTCGGGCGGTGAGCATGGTCATGTTGATCGTCTGCATGGACGTCGCCAGTTGCTCCGGGTTGCGAGCGGCGAGGGCGGCATCGAAGTCCGCCATGGCGGTGGTGAGTTGCGCCGTGAACTGCTCGCGGGCGCGGGCCTGGAGTTCAGCCTCGGTTTCCTGCGGGACCACCGGGGCGGGCGGGGCTTCCTGGACGGTCGGCGGGGGTGTCTCGCAGCCGGTTAGGGCGGGGATCGATGCAGCGAGTGCGCCAAGAACGGTCACGGAGAAGCGTCGAGCGAGGGTGTGATTCATGGTGATTTCCAAGGGGGAGATCGGCATAGTCCGGACTGCATGGGGATAAATCACGGGCGGGGGTGAATTTGGTGCGCTTGGGCGGGCGGCGGCGGCGCTGCGAGTCATATTTATGCCCCTTGCGCACTACAGAGCGGTTTATCTTGCAAATCGACGCAAATCGCGAAATCATCTGATGGATGACGGCGGCAGATTACGTTCTTGTTTACGGAGCGTGGTGTTGCATGCAGGTAGAGCCTGACAGCAATACGCGCAAATCAAAGTGTTGCCAGCCCGATGGCTGGACACCGGAAACAGAACCGCTCGCCGACGGTTTCGGCTGTGTCACGCCTGCACGGGAGTGTGGGCACTTTCCGGGGCAATCGCCCCAAGGATTCATAGATGAAGAACAGCAACAAGTTTATCGTTACCGCTGGCGTGATCTCCGCTGGAATGCTGGCTGCCGCCGCGAGCGCGGATTTTGGCGTACTGAACTCAAACGCTATCCCGGGCGGGAACATTCCCTTTACTGTCGGAAATGCCGCTGCGATCGGTAACGATGGCTACACGTTCAGCAATCACACCTCCGGAGCGTCAGTGGTAACGATCGGTCTGAAGGCCATTGCATGGCAGGGCGCTAACTTCAATTTGGACTCTCAGGCCAATGGTGGCGACATCACCTACTCAACGGTCGCTGCTGGTGGCTCGTGGTTGAACCGGGACGGCGCCGGCACCTATCTCGCGGCTACTGGTGCAGCTACGCAGACGCGGGACAGTAGTGGAAACATTGTGGCGTACACGGGTACCGGTACTAACCTCCGGTCACGTTGGTCTTTCGTTTGGAATGCATCACAAGATGGTCTTCGTCCAGCGGCTGGTCTGTTCAACCTCCGTATGGTTATTGATGGTCCAGCTGCTGGCGTGCTTTCGATGGACCTCGGTGATCTCAGCACCGACTTCAACGCCCCTCATCCAATCACTGGAGCACTTGATCCCAAGTGGCAGAATGCCTGGAACTCTGGTTTCGCTTTCCTGAACAGCGCAGGCACCGTTTACGAATACGGCAACTGGAACATCAAGCTCCAAGTGTTTGATGCGACTAGCGGTGCTGGCTACACCTCACTCGTCGGCGAGCAGGCGATCAACGTCCTAGCCGTCCCCGCTCCAGGCGCACTCGCGCTGCTCGGTGTTGCTGGTCTCGCCGGTGGCCGTCGCCGCCGCGCCTGACCCTTACTTTGCACTCCACGTTGGCTTCGGCCGGCGTCCACACTCCACGCCCCCACGCGCACCGCGCTTGGGGGCGTGTGTGCGTTACAACGGTGACGGCACGCCCGCTTCGGCGCACATCAGGTTGGTGGTGATTTCGCTGGAAAGGAAGATCACTGGAAGGCCGCTGCCTGGGTGCGTGCCGCCGCCGACGAGCCAGAGATTGTCGAAGCCCTGTAGGCGATGCTGCGGACGACGGTGCAGCATCTGGCCAAGGT
>JBILYM010000068.1:0-8931 GCA_044377725.1 Phycisphaerales bacterium | reverse complement strand
GTGCCTCGGTGCTACGAAAGTCAGTGAGCGGGGTCGGCGCCGGTGTGGCGGTGGCTGACGTGGCTGCTAGCCCGGCGCCCGACGTGGCGGTCGGCGCGGCCGCATCCTTCTGCGAGGAACATGCGGAGAGGGCGCCAAGGGCGACGACAATGCATACGAGCCGGGGTGCGAACATTCCGTGATTCTAAGACCGTTCCGCACCGAAAGTAACACGCTCGCGCAATAATGGAGGCGGAAAGCGCGATCGCTCCCAGCACCGCCAGAAACGAGGGACAGTGGTGAACAGCAACTATTTAGGCACCGCGGTGAACGGCACCTATTCATTACCATCGGGGGATGAATGGACGCGGGTACGAACTTCTTTATGCGGATGAACACCTCCTGGTGATCAATAAGGAGTGCGGGCTGCTGACCGTCCCCGGCATCGGTCCAGAGAAGGCTGACTGCCTGATCGCGCGCCTGCAGAAGGAATGGCCCACCGCTCGCGTCGTTCATCGCCTTGATCGCGATACCAGCGGCGTATTGGTGGTGGCGCTTGACGCGGACACACACCGCGCACTCAGCATGCAGTTTGAGCGCCGCGAAACTTCAAAGACTTACATCGCCATTGCCGCTGGCCATCCGCCCAAAGAGAGCGGCGAGATTGACCTGCCAATCCGCAAGGACCTGGTCAATGGTCCGCTGCAAATTGTTGACTTTGTGCACGGCCGTGCCAGCGTGACCCGGTGGCGCGTTCTTGAACTCCTAAACGAACCCGCTCGCACGCGCTTTGAACTCACCCCAATCACCGGCCGCAGCCATCAACTGCGCGTGCATCTCTTGGCGATCGGTCATCCCATTCTTGGCGATGACCTCTATGCGCCCGCCGATGTCAAAGCGCTTGCGCCGCGCCTCTGCCTGCACGCGCAGCAACTGGGATTTACACATCCCGCCACCGCAACGGCTGTTGAATTCACTTCACCAGCGCCGTTCTGATATCGGTTGCTACGTGTGACTTGCCCGGCTCTTGCACGCTGATTCCGTGCGCCGACAGCGCGCGTCCAATCGCCATGAGCGGGAAATACAGGCGGTACATGTGATATCGCAGGTAGAAGACTTTCGGGAAACCCGTGCCGGTGAATTCCGTCTCCACCCAACTGCCCGCCGGATCGCCGTCCGGATTCAAGCCAGGCTGTACGGCATCAGCAGCCCGCAACTGCGTGTGTGCAAGCCAACGAAGCGCGCGCCACAAGTCCGGATCGTTCGCTCCGTACACCTCTTGCAACACCATCGCCGCCCATGCGGTTTGGCTGGCGGTGCTCGGGCCCGTTCCCATCAGTGACCGATCTTCGTAACTATTCGCAGTCTCACCAAAGCTGCCATCTGGCTTCTGCACGCTCTTGATCCACGCACCAGCGCGCTGAATCCACGGCTCACTGCGCGGAACGCCGCAACGAATCGGGCCGATCACCGCCTGCCACGTTCCATAGATGTAGTTGACGCCCCATCGACCCCAGAAGCATCCTTCCGGCTCTTGGTGGCCTTTGATGAATTCCACCGCGTGCGCGATGGTTGGATTATCGATGCGATAGCCAAGCCAACTCATGCACTCCAGCGTGCGCCCGGTGATGTCGTGGCACGCCGGGTCCTGCATCGCGTTGTGATCGGCAAACGGAACGTACTCGTAGATCTGATGATTCCGCGTGCGGTCGAACGCGGCCCATCCGCCGTTCTCACACTGCATGGCAAACACCCACTCCACTCCGCGACGCGCCGCAGCTTCATTCTCTGCACCACCCGCTCGCTTCAACGTCATGGCAACCATGACGGTGTCATCAACATCCGGATACCACGCGTTCTGATATTCAAAGTACCAACCGGCCGCGCGTGTTCCCGGGCGCACGTTGGCAATCCAATCGCCCGTCCATCGAACTTCCTTGCCGCGCAGCCATTCAGCCGCATGCGCGAGCGACCGATCCGTTGCTGCGGTGAGACCGCAGTCGGCAAGTGCATATCCAGCGATACCAGTGTCCCACACCGGGCTGAAACATGGCTGAATATGAACAGTGTTGCCATGTGCGGAAGCACCTTGACCGGCAGCATGCGCAGCAGGTTCCTCTATGAAAAACGCATCAAGATCTTTCTCAGCGCGCGCTACCAGTGGATCGTTTCGCTTCACGCCCAGCGCGTGGAACACCACCTGTATGTACACCATGGGCGGGAAGATGGCGCCCAAACCCTGCGTCGGCGCCGGTGCATCTTGCGATGCACGTGCCAATATCCAGCTGTATGCCGCACGGATCGCTGCCATACGCGGCGCGGTACCGATCGTTCGGCCCACAAACTTCAACACACTGTCGACCACCTTGAAGAGCACGCGCCAGAAGTGCGGCGTGGTCATTGGCATCTTGAGTCGATGCCGATCATGCTCGCTGACAAAGAGCTCTGCAATGCCCTGCTCGCTTCCAAGCTTTCGCGTTGGCTGGAGTGTTGCCACAATGGCGAGCGGCAGAATCATGGTGCGGCTCCACGCACTCATACGGTCCATGTGAAAGTAGAACCACTTGGGAAGCCAAACGATTTCTGGGGGAATGGCAGGCACGGCGTTCCAACTAATTTGCCCAAGCGCCGCCAGATAGAAATTACTGAAACTGTTGCACTTCTCTGCTCCACCCATGGCGCGAATCACTGCACGCGCGCGGCTCATGTGCGGCGCATCCGGCGAGTCGCCATGCAACTTCAGACAGAAGTACGCCTTGACGGTTGCGCTGAGATCAATGGTGCTTCCCGGATACTGCCCCCAGCCACCATCCGCGCGCTGTTGCAATCGCAAATAGCGAACGATTTTATCCAGCGTCTCCACACCATCGCGCCCGTCCGCCATTGCTGAGCGCTCTTGCCCCAAGATCCACTTCATCAAGAGGTACTCGCTCTGCAGAATCGAGTCTCCCTCCAATTCCGCGCACCAGTGTCCATCATTGCGCTGCAGGCTCTTCAACGCAACAAGTGCATCACCCGCGGTGCGCGCAAGCGTCTCCAGTGTCTGGCGGTCGGGTCCGGTCGTGGGCAACATGATTCGCAGATCATAAATAGACCCCGCACCTACGGCACGACGATTTCCGGACGCAACGCTCGTTTCAATTGCGGCGTCTACGCCTTCTTTATGCCTTGATTTGTGATTCGGACGATAGTATCGATCTGATGAATTCACTCAATCGACCGCACAATTCATGGCTTGCGCGGTGCATGCTGGCGCTCCTGTGCGCTGCCGCCTTCGCCCTGCCCGCACGCGCCGGAAACGGGGTGTACGTGTCCACCAACCCCAACGGCGCCAACGCCGTGTTGGCCTACTCCCGCAACGTCAAGAATGGCTTGCTGACCTATGTGGGTCGATTTGATACTGGCGGACGCGGCCTCGTCGATATCGGCGGCGCGCAATCTCATGCGCTGGTGGCAACGCGCACGCAGTTGTTTGTAGTGAACCCCGGGAGCAATGATTTCACCACCTTCGCCCTCCGTAATGACGGATCGCTACTGTTCATGGGAGTAACGAGTTCCGGCGGAGTTCGCCCAGTCAGTATCACCGTTTCCGGCAATGTCATTTACGTGTTGAACCAAGGCCAACTTGGTGTTGCTACCGCAAGTTGCAATGGCTTCACTATTGGCGACGACGGCTTGCCAGTTTCGATCGGCACCTACGACGTCATCTATGAAGCGGAAGCCATTCCGACCGACGTATTCTTCACACGTAACGGTGCGCGACTGGTTGTGCTTCTCAATGGAAGTGATGCCATCGATACATTTTCTGCGTCGGCGGACGGTGCATTGACAGTGAATCGACGACTCACCGGTGTCAGCAGTCCGGTGGGTGGAACAATGTCGCCGGTGCAGCCGTTCGTTGCGTTTGCAGCACTTGATGATGACACAGCGCCACGGATGATTTCTATCCGGGCCACCGGAATCGCATTGCCGAGCATTGTGAGTTCAGCAGGTTTAGCGAGCACCATTTCGCCGTGCTGGGCTGCGGCAACTCCGAACGGCAAGAAGGTGTGGTCCTCGAACTTTGCAGCTGGTTCGCTCACGCTGTTCGCTGGAAAGTTAAATGGCAGTATTCAAGCGGTCAGTAGCTACGTGCCCGCTTCGAGCAGCCCGGGTTCGCTTGATGTGGCGGTTGATCAACGCGGAAAGTTCTTGTACCGACTGCGCGCCTTCAACCCCAGCGGCGGCGCTGCGCCCGTGCCGGTGATCGAGGCGCTGAAGATCACCAAGTCAACAGCAAACGGCGGCGTTCAGTTGGTGCAAACGGTTTCGTTGCCATCCGACCTGCAGACCGCTTCGCCAACTGGCATCGCGGTCACCGCACCCTAAAGACACAGCCCCAGCGAGTGCCGGGGCTGTGTGTTCAATTAGGTAACAATCGGGCCGCTCGGAATCACTTAGCGACGGCGGCGACCAACCAGTCCGGCAACGCCGAGCAGCGCGATGGCTCCCGGAGTCGGCACTGCACCACTGTAAACATTGATGTTGTCCACACGGTTGGTGCCAGCGGCGGCGGTGGTCACCGTTGACTGAATGCGGAAAATCAACGAGGCCTGTCCGGCCGCAGCGCTGGGGCACTCGAAGGTGGTGGCGAATCCCGCCTGGTTGGTGGCTGAGTTCCAAGTAGTGGTACCACTGCCAGCCAAACCTGCCTGAACAACCGTGTATGAGGCGAGGACCGTACTAAAGTTTGTACCGCCATCGACGCTCATGAGTACAGTGAAGGTCGCCGGGCCGGTGCCACTGCGCGTATGGTCGAATGAGATCGTGATGGGGTCGGCGTAACCCGTGGTGGAGAGGGAGATTTGGTAGTAGTCACCGATCGACCAGTTGTTGGAACTGAGCGAATAGGTCGAACCATTGCCAGCGGGTGAGGACCATGTCGTTGCGGCGACTGCGTGGAAACCGCTGAGCGAAGTTCCCGCGGTGGCTTCGCCCAAGTCGGCGGCGCCGTAGGTGTAGTTGGTACCAGTGGTAGCAGCAGCCACGGCGGTCGACATCGACCATCCAGCGATCAAGGCTGCGGATGCGGACATGGAAACGGCGCCCGCGGTGATGAGCGAGGCAGCGACAAGTGATCGATTATTCATGTGTGGGAAATCCGATTGGGTGGCGTCAACCAGTGCGACTGATCGCCCAATTCGTCTTCCTCTTGTGCCACACAATGCCCTGTAACTGATCGAAAGCAATGTCTATACCCAGGAATCCTGCTTGGAATTGGTTAAGTTGACCGCTGGGGTCCGGTCGCGCGGCCAGAATCATGGCAGCGTTATCTGCTGCAGAACCGAATCGTAATTCCAAACCCCGTACTGGAGGGTCTGCGGGGCGGTTCCGCCGGCGGGGAAGAGCCCGGGGGCATTAGCTTGGAGGTACGCAAAGTTGCTCACCAGCTGACTGTGGAATTGGTTGATCTTGTCGATCGACCAGCCTGGTGAACCAAGAAATTCGGGCTCGCCGGAGAAAGTGATGAAGACCGTCGACCCGGACAACGGAACCGTGTTCGAGATGGGTGGGTATTGCGTCATCAAGAATGCCACATACGCGGCCACCAGTGATGGACTCGGACCGGGTCCAGTAGTGGGATCCGAGTACGTGTAGACGTTTGGAGTTGTGGTGGCTCCAAAGCATGGGATCTTCGGTGCGGCGTAGGCCCCGTTGCTGTCTACATCAACCACCATGTAGGGATACGTTTGCGATGGCAAGATGCAGTCCGCAGCGCTGTAGGCGGGGAAGTAACTACTACTGCCACTCACCAATGCGCTGTAGTCAGCGGTGATGCGCTTACCAAGGTTGTAGTACTGCGGAAAGCCGAAATCAAAGCCGGCGGCTCCGTACTGTTCCGGACCGCCATAACTGGGGCCAACATTGCCCAAGGTCACCGGGGGCGATGCTGCGCGAACGCCCGGAATGGACTGGGAATTACCCGTCATGCAGCCCTTGATGGCGGCAAGGCTATTGACTGGAGATGTGGAGACATCCTCCACCGAGCTTTGTTCTATCGAGAAGATGTTGAATCCACGACCGGAGGCTTGCGGGTCGGCGATCTGATTGATCGCGTTCATCGCAGCAATGCTTTTGTCCAAGACGCATTGCCACGTAGCTGGCGATGTCGGAGCGCAGTCACCTGCGGTACAGCCCCAGAATGCGCAACTGGAATTTGAATTGTCAGGATGGAAGCCGATCTGGAGCGTTGATCCGTACGCAGTACGCAGCAGTGCGATAAGGTCCGCGTACATCTGATAGTTGTTGGCACCTGCTGCGAACCGCAGGTGAATCTGCTGCAATCCGGGCGCGAGTTTCTGAATCTTCTGCACATAGATCTGCTGATCAGCCGCGGCGGTCGGCGGAACTTCCTGTGCCACAAGCACACTGATCCATGCCTCCGGCGCGGCAAGCGGACAATCGCCCCACGCTGCAAGAAGTTGCGCCAAGTCGTGACCATCAATGCGCAAGTCGGCATTGATATCCCCGCGCGTGTTCGGTGGCACCGGACCCCAGTGACCAATCATGATGCCCAAGTCCTGCCCATCCACCCGATGGTCTCCTTCAAGATCGGCCGCACACAACTCAACCCCGTTCACCCCGCTGGCGGATGCCAACGTGGGAATGAGGTAGTGCGAAGGATTGAAAGTCGAAACCGGATCGATGGATACCTGATTCCAATACACGCCCGCCTGAAATGGCATCACGCCGCGATACATGCTGTTCCACGGCGCAGACGCATCAGGTTGACCAGGGCACCCGACGGCGGGCGCTGCGAGAAACAACTGGCTTGGGCAATCGTGTGCGGAAAGTATGGCGTAGGGAAGTGTTGCATCGAAGAACGCTGGCGTGTCCGATGACAGGCTTCCGGGAAGCGCGCCGCAATTCACGCTCACGCATTGCGACGGACAGTCCCCCGAGTCGTCGCATCCGGACGCGGAATATTGCTGTGCAAGGATGCCGTCGATGAGTACATGACCTTCTGCAGAAACCAGGTGCAGCATGGAGAGCAGATCGATCGCGTTGGCGTCCAACTGCGCTTGCGTGGTAGCAGCCAGCGTGTTCCGAAGACCAAGGAACTTGACGAAATTGTCGGACGGCGTCCCGGTGATGACGGACTTCAAATCCCAGCCAGCGGCAGTCTGTTTCTGAATCGTGCTTGCAGGTACTGGAATGATCTTCATGCTCGGACCGAGGAGTTCGCGGCCCGCCCACATCACCGCGGTGATTGCGGAAGCGGTCTCCTCAGGAACGGCCATCGGTCCTTCAATATCTTGGCACCACATGACGTATCCGCCGTTGGCGGTGGGCGTACCTTCAGATGCTGCAGGGAATCCGCTTGGATCCACTGATGCGGCAGCAAGAATGAGTGAAGCGAATTGCTGGCGCGCCGTTGGCGTGCTGAGATCCGGCGGCGTTGCGGAATTGAAGAGGTGCTTCAGATCCAAGGCGGGCGGCACAATGCCGGGATCGCTCCACAGAATCTTGCTGCCACCGTTCGTACTCATGCCGGTCGATGTTCCGACGATGCGACCGTGTGCGGCGAGCGTTGTTCGTTGCGTTGCACTTGCCCAGCCGATCACCGTGCTGCCAGGTGGCAATGCCACCTGCAGGTTGGCATCAGTGAAGTTGTCCATGAAGTACGCAAAGTGCGGGGTGGGCGCCTGTGCGGACGCAGTGCCGGACAGTGCCACAGCGATGGTCATGCACAGCAACTTCGGCACGCTTGGTGATATGAAAGCTCGGTGGGCGGAATTTCGGCGAGCGTTGGAGTGATTCATCGGGTAGGCGAAGTATGCATTGGGAAATTGAACATGCACGGCGAATAGCCTCCGGCATGGCGCATTTCGGCGCATTGACGGCACAAATTCAATGTTTCAGCGGAAACGGAGGCGAAAGTAGACGCCAAACTAAATTTCGTTATTACCGCGAAGGCGAATCGTTTGGCCTGACAACTGCCGCAATAACCGCGCTCGCCACGGTCCATGTCAAAAACGTGTCGGCAATTCCCGCGTAGACCCACCGTGCGGGCAACTGAAACCAGGCGAGGTCCGGGCCATCTCCGGCCATCGCTGCAAAGAGGGCAATGACCATGCCGATGGTCCAGCGGCCCACCCACGACGGACAGCGCATACCCGCCATCAGGATGCTCATGAGAAAGGCGCTAAATGCCATATATCCGAACGCAGTCAAGTAGCGCTGAGCGCTGATGGGGTCACGGCCTTGCTTGCGGACCAAGAGCACCCCCACGGGTCCGCGCTGTGATGCCTCGCGCCATTCGGACACGGTGCGAGCGCGCTGCTCGGCGTCCATGGTGCCGAGTGCCTGCATGTCGATACCAGGAAATCCGTAGGCGCCGTCACGCGGCGCGCCGCGGCCAATGGCGTCGACGAGTGCAGAATCCGCGGGCAGTGGTTCGAGTGCCCAGTCATACAGGCGTACCGCCGACCACGAAACATACGCCCACGCAAACGCAGCAAGCGCACCAAGCACTGTCCCCAGAATCACCCGCCGCAGATTTACCACTCCGGCCCTCCCGAGTAGCGACCGAATACATCCGCCATCGCCTGCACCATCTCGCCGAGCGTGCACTTGTTCAACGCGCCCTCAACCAGCGACGGCATCACGTTGTCACCCTTGCGTGCCGCGGCGCGGATGGCATCGAGCGCAACCTTCACGCCGTCTGCATTGCGAGTCTGGCGGAACTTGGTCAGACGATCGCACTGCTCAGTTTCCACCGTATGCGGGATCTGCAGAATCTCAACTTGGTGCTGCTCGTTGCCATCGTTGTAGGCATTCATGCCAACCACGATGCGGTCTCCCGCTTCCATCTCTTGACCGAAGCGGTAACTCGCCTCAGCAATCTGCCGGCGGAAGTAGCCCTTGTGAATTCCAGCAACCACGCCGCCCATGTCATCAATTTCCTTGATG
>JBILYM010000067.1:0-8934 GCA_044377725.1 Phycisphaerales bacterium | reverse complement strand
CCACCATTGAACGAATCTTTGGTGTGACTACGGGGCTCACCCTCAGCGAACTGCGGGATCCGCGCCAGCCACTCCTCCGCGAGCTGCAACGCCGCGCGCCCGGTACATGGAATCATTCGCTGCAAGTTGCCAACATTGCAGAAGCGGCCGCAGAATCAATCGGCGCCGATGCGCTGCTGACTTATGTGGGCGCGCTCTACCACGACATGGGCAAGATGAACAAGCCCGAGTATTTCGTGGAGAACCAAAGCGGCATCAATCGCCACGAACGACTTTCACCTGCCATGAGTTTGCTAGTGATTGTTGGTCATGTGAAGGATGGCATGGAACTGGCCGCTGAGTATTCACTTCCGCGCACTGTGCGGCACTTCATTGAGAGCCATCACGGCACCACACTCATGGAATATTTCTTCCACGTTGCACAGAACCGCGCTGGCGATGATGAGATCAATGAAGCAGACTTCCGTTACCCTGGCCCCAAGCCAGAGACTCGCGAAGCCGCCATCTTGATGCTTTCTGATTGCGTGGAAAGCGCAAGCCGAACACTGAGCGAGCCAACGCCGGCACGTATCGAACAGTTGGTCCGCGATCTCAGCCACAAGCGCCTAGTGGACGGGCAATTTGACGATAGTCCGCTGACCCTGCGGGAATTACGCGTTCTTGAGGATTCCATCATCAAGAGCTTGAACGCCATCTACCACGGACGCATCAGCTATCCGTCGGCGCGGACCGAGCAGCGCGAGGCGCGCGGCGACCAGCCGATGCCGAGAGTGGCGTCTTAACCGGAACACCGGCGCATTCCATCACTCTCCATGCGGCGTTGGATAGCGCTACCGACTCCAGCCGTTCAAGCGGAACACGGTGCGTGCCGGCAATTGCTGGCTTGCATTCGCTTGAACTCACCAGCACCGTGAATTCCACGGTGCGATGACTAGTCACATGTGTGAACTGCGCAACTTTGTTGACTTGTATTCCCCACGTCGTACCGATCGCGGTGACGTCGAGCGGAGTGTCTGACTCAATGGTTGGTGGTTGCAGCATGCCAGCCCACAATCCGGCGGCGGGTCGTTCAGTGAGCAACACTCCGCGATCGTCAACGTGCACTAACGAATGCCAGTAGAGCGTGCGGCGCGCTGCGCTACGACGCGGTGTTGGAATGCTGGCCGCGCGGCCAGAAGCCCGGCCCGCGCACTGCTGAGCGAGCGGGCAAGCATCACAGCGCGGCGCGGCGGGCGTGCATATGGTTGCGCCAAGTTCCATGAGTGCCTCGTTGGTCACTCCTGGTGCCGAGGCAACCTGTATTAGCCGAGTTGATTCACGCCACGCCCATCGCTCCGCGGCGGGGTCGCCCATGCGCGTTTCATGGTCGGCAAGGCGCGAAAGAACGCGCAGGACATTGCCATCAACAATCGCCGCCGCCTGACCAAAGACGATGCTGGCGATGGCGCCAGCGGTGTATCTGCCGATACCCGGCAGCGCAACGAGTGCTGCAACGTTCTCAGGAACCTCGGCGCCGTGCCTGTCCCGAATGGCCTGCGCCGCACGGTGCAAAAATCGTGCGCGTCGGTAGTAGCCCAGGCCCTGCCATGCTGCCAGCACCTCCTGCTCCGGCGCGTCGGCGAGGGAACGCAGGGTGGGGAACCTTGCCATGAAATTGGCAAACCGCTCAACCACCCGGGAGACCTGCGTCTGCTGGAGCATCAGTTCGCTGACCAACGCTCGGTATCCGGAGCGCTCAGACCGCCACGGCAACTCCCGCGCAGCGGAGGGGTACCAGGCCTCTAAAATGGCAGAAACCAGCAGTAAATCAGGAATTTCAGGCCCGGCGGGAGATGTGCCCAAGGAGGGGGAACCCGCGCGGGGGGTGGTGCGGATGCTCATAAGCCCAATCGGTTCGCTTGCGGTGAGATCAAGGCCGCAGGTAGCGTATCCCGCTTGGGCGTCTTGGACGCCGTTGCCGTTTCGACTGCCTGCCCCGTGGCGGGTTCAAATCTCTGGAATACACACCATGGCTAAGTTGTTCTACACGCTCGAGGAAGCTGCCCAGAAGCTTCACAAGTCCCAGGACGAGATCATGAACATGGCCCGCGCTGGCCAGCTTCAGGAACTCCGCGACAAGGACCAGGTGCTCTTCCGCCGCTCTGCGATCGATCAGATCGCCGGGGACGGGGACATGGGGAGCGACATCAACTTGGACGGTCTGGATCTCTCAAACGCCGGCAGCAGCATGGGCGCCATGGATGAGCTCCGTCTTGACGACAGCACCGTCACTCCAGTCGCGCCCGCAGCCGGCGGAATGAACACCGGGCTGAACATGAATGATGACCTGAGCATGGACGATGGCCTACGCATGGACGATGGTCTACGCATGGACGATGGCCTGCGCATAGATGATGGCCTACGGATGGACGATGGCCTCAGCCTTGACGACGATCTCCGCTTGGATGCCGGTCCAATCGCGGCAAGTGGCGCTGACGACTCCATGAGTCTTGATGATCTGAGCCTTGCTGACGACGATGAACCAGCCCCGGCACCAACCCGCGCCCCCACGCCAGCAGCGGCGCCAATGGCTCGCTCGGCACCGCCAGCGCGATCACCTGCTGCCAGTAGTGGCGGCAGTGGCATTGGTCTTGCAGATAGCAGCGCTGACAGCATGATGATGGAGGCTCCGGCATCGTCGGGCGCAGGTCGCGCTAACGCTAACGATGACTCCATGTCTCTGAACTCCGACCAGACCCAGCTTGAAGCTGTTGGTTCCGGCAGCGGATTGCTCGACATCTCCAGCGACGAAAGTTTCTTCGGCGCGCAGATGATTGAAGAGAGCATGGGCGGCGAAGACGCTGCAATGACTGAAAATACCGCTGACATCTTTGGTGGCGGCGAAACCGCAGCCACCGAGGAAGCCGCACCAGTGACGTCGGGGACATCCGCCGTCACCTTCGGCGCCGCCGCGTTGGCCGAAGCAAGGGATCCAAAGTTCTCAGGATTCACAGCGGGCGCGATGATTGTCGCAGCCATCGCCCTGGTTGGAATGGGCTGGTCGGTCACGGAAATGATGGTTGGTAATTACACCGAAGTGGCGAAGATGATTGCCGAGAACTGGATGTATGTACTCGGCGGCACCGCCTGCGCCATCTTGGTGTTCGGTGGAATCGGACTCGGAATCGGTAAGGCAACTGCCTAATTTCGTATGACCCTGACTCACTACGGAATAAAGGAATGGGGCACGATCACCCTCATCGCCGCAGCAATTGCTGGCGGCTTTGTGTGGGCTGCCATGTGGTGGCCAGTGGTGGCAACGGCATTAGTCTGGCTGGGGCTGGTGGCGTTCTTCCGAGATCCACGCGGAAGACGTCCGGCAACCGACGCCCCCAATGACATGGTGAGCCCAGCAGACGGAAAGATTTCTGCTGTGATTGATGTTGAACACCACGCAGCGATTGGCGGCCCCGCAAAGGTCATTCGAATTTTCCTCAGCGTCCTGGATGTGCACATCAACCGGTTCCCATGCGACGGCGTGGTAGCAACCATTACCTACACGCCGGGCAAATACCTGGATGCACGCAGCGCGGAGAGCGCCAAGGTCAATGAGTCAACAGTGACCACACTCACCACTGCGAGCGGGGAGTGCATTGGCATTCGCCAGATTTCCGGTGCGATCGCTCGAAGGATTGTGTGCGGGGCGCACATTGGTGGTCGAGCCAAGCGCGGCGCGCGCTTTGGAATGATCAAGTTTGGATCAACAACTGAACTGATCCTGCCACGCCCTGCCGATGTGACAGCTCACGTTGCTGTTGGCGATCGCGTCACTGGCGGCGTAACGATCTTGGCCACACTTGCTGCACCGCGCTGAAGTCATTCAATCATGATCCGGTGGAGTGATCGGCCACTCTGTTCCGCGCTGCACAACGATGCGGGTGATCCGTTCGATTTGTTCCCCTAACACAGCGCCAATCGATGCCACAATCTCTGGGGCATTCGGCTGCCATGCTTCCGCTGCTGGCTGGAAGACCAGCACCGCGCCAAACCGTTCGCCACGAAACACCAGCGGCGCAATGATGGCGCGATTGTGTGCCAAGATGCCGCCGCCCGGAGGTGGCACGGACACCATCTCAATGGCACTATCAAAGACGCTGGCCACTGGTTCATTTCCAAGGTGCGTGCAAGCTTCACGGCCAAGCACGCCAAGCGATGCCTCGGCACGAGCACGCGACACGCTGTTGGCGCCATAGGCAGCAACCGCGTAGTCGCCACGACTGTTGCACAACCAGATAGCTACATTCGCTGGACGAACGCGCGCTAGCAGGTGTTCGGTTGCAACGGTCAGCATGGTGTCAATATCCAGGTCTTGGCACAGTAAGCCGCGCACTTCTGCTGCAGCAACCGCTGCTTCCGTGCGCGCGTCGATTGCCTCGAACGCCACAACGAAGTCATCGCCAGCGCTTCGAAGGCGAGCGCGGGCACTATCGCGCTCAGCGCGGGCCGATGAACGGCTGGAGAGCGCTTGGCGCAGGATTGACTCCAGGCGCTCGCAGCGGACACGAAGGTCTGCAAGAGTGACGCGAGCGGTGGACGGGCTGTTACGGCGGCTTGACATGGCACCCCAAACATCGGTCGAGCCAGAGGCGCCCTTCACCCCAGTTGCAGCGAACGACCACATTGCCTCCAGCAGCCAGCCCGCACAGACGGAACCGCGGGACGCTGGTGCTTCATGGCATGGACCATCCGAGCCGCAGGCCGTACGGACCGCCCAAGGCGCCCCAAGCGCCCGTTTACGCCCCCGGGGACAGCCCGTGACGCGTTTCCCACAGGGTGACGGCCTCAGCGGGGCGTGGGTAGAGCGGCGCCAAGTGCAGCGGGTCGGTGCGCTCCCCGGCCCCCAGGAGCGCCTCAGCAACCTCAAGACAGGCGGCGGCCGACCAGTGAGCCGGTTGGAGACCCCCACGTTCCAAAGCGGCTCGCACAAACCCGGGCGGCACCTGCGAGTCGCCAAACAGCGGGAAGGCAATCGACTCTGCATCGCTCTCGGAACATAGCCCGGCCGACAGCACTTGCGGCATGCCCTGAATCATGTTGATGTGGGTGCACCACGCGGTACCCGCCTTGGACGCCAGCGCAACGGTGCAACTTTCAGCAGCGCCAAGCCGCCCCGTTCGCACCGCGGTCCGCGCCACCACCGAGGCCGAAGGTACGGCCACCAAACCACAACCAGTGATATCGGCGATCGCCTTGGCGGTAGCGCATGCAACCCGCAGACCAGTGAATGCCCCGGGTCCGCAACTCACCGCAATGGCGGCGAGATCCGCAGGCGCAACACCGTGCTGCCGGCACAGTTCATCAATGGATGCCATCAGATGATCGTTGGCATCATCGGAAGCCGGAACCTCCATCTCAAAGATTCCACCCTCGGCGCGCGGGCGCAGCGCAATGCTGCCCGCGCGTTGCGAGATTTCGATGGCAAGCATTGACTCACGCATCGGTGGCGCCGTATGAAGACAGCGGGACAGAATTCAACATCAACTCATTGGCGGTCGGTGCATCTTCGGACAGATTGACTGCCACAACCCGTGCACCTTCATGGTCCGTGTTCAAGAGAAGTAAATTTGGAAATGGCGCATCAGCACCATGCTCAACCAGTGCATGACCAAGAACGAACGTTCGAACATTCCAACGCTCCGCAAGCGTTGCTAGCAAATTGCTGTCCCATCCTCGGCCCCACACCATGCGCCACGCGTCGCCGGTGCGCAACGTGTAATCCTTGTCCACCAACAACCGATCGACCACTCCGCTATCGAAGGCGGCCAGTTCATGCGGCGCAGGCAGCGAATGGCTGAGCATCAGCCCATTGGCGCAGCGAATCGCCAGTGGCATAGCGCGCACAAATCGACCGATGGCCTCGTCAACGATGGAGGCATCATCACCGAATGCCCAATCAAGTCCGGCGTCAAAGAGCTCAAGGTTGTCGCCTGCGCCCTTCGATACCGGGTGCCGAAACACCTGCGCCAATTCATGGTTCGCAAGTACCACATGCACTTGCCCAGGGAATGCCAGCGTCAACTGCGCCACGCGACACAACATGCGGTAACTGAGATCAACACCGTTTACGAGCCGGTCACCGTGGATCAATTCATGAAGTACCAGATGATTGTCAGGCGACGCGGTGAGCTTGGCCAACTGCTGCACCAACATGAAGTGCACTGGGTTGTCATGCAGATCACCAGTCAGCAAGATTCGGCCGCGGCGCGGTAGGAATACTGATGATCCCTTCCGAAGCGGATCGACCAGCATGCGTTCCGCAGCAGCATCAAGTAACGCGCTCACACCGGCTGCGTCCTGCATGGAAATTGTTTGCGGATCAAAACTCACGGAATGACCGTCACTGCAACAAAGATGGGGCCCTTGCCAGTGGGAGTTTCAATCATGACTGGAATGTAGAACGAACCGAAACTCCCGGGCTTTGCAGTGAATTCAAAGGCGATGTCCACAAAGTCACCCGCACGCTTGGTGGCGGAGATAAATCGAGCCGTTCCCTCCGCGCTAGGAACTGTCATTGCCGAAACATCGCCCCAAGTGGGCGCCGTGACTCGGCCCTGCGCAGCGGGATTCAAGTGCTCAATGGTGGTGGTAAGTGCCACCGGCGCCCCCGCCTTCACTACACCGGCAAGAACGATGCTCTCGGGCGCAAACCAGAAGCGCGCGGATCGCTCCGGATCAAATCGACCGCCCGTGGATTCATGGCGAATGCGTAGCGGAATCTGCGCGCAGTCAGCTCGATCAGTGTCAATGACCCACCACTGCGGCAGCGCTCCCGGCGAAATGTCTGCCACGCGCCACCGAATGTCATACGCAGCGCGGGCGACGTCTTTGGCAGGATCAAAGCCCACAAAGAGTGGCGCACGTCCACCCGCACTTGTGACTTTGAATGGCTTGCCATCAATGGATGAAAGGTGCACCACACCCTCTTGCTTGTCTTTGAGAGCGTCAACAAATGCTGGCGCAGCACGGACTGGTTGAGTGACATCAGCCACCATAGTGGCAACTACCAAGCCAGGGTAGCCAGCGACAGTCATCATGACTTTGGCGTCCTTGTCTCCTGGCGACTTCGGTACCAACAGCGATGCGGTCAGTTCTAAAGTTGCGCCGGGCGCGATGACCTTGCCGGCGATGTCGGAAATATCCGTGCACTTGCAGCTTGGCTGCGCACGCTCGATGGTGAGCGGCGCACTGCCGATGTTGCGCAGCACAAAGCGCGCGGGGTGTTTGGTGCCCGGTGCGACAACGCCGAAATTCACGACGGGCGGTTCCACCATGAGTGGCACCTGTGCCGGCGCGGCAGGACCCGAAGGAGGAACGGCTGCCGATACTGACTGCAGCCCAGCGTGCATCAGGCAGGCAGCAAGGACAACTACGGTCATGGCGCTACGAATGGTGTGTAGAAGCATCACGGTTCCCTTCAACCGTGATTCTACGAAGATTGCTGCGCGCAGTTCGCTTGATGAATCAGATGGACCAATTGCTCAGCAGGAGGCCAAGGTCAAATCCCTCGACAAATCCGTTGCGGTCCAGGTCGCCTGGGCACGGCGTGCCGCAGGTACCCCAACCAGCAAGCAGCAAACCAAGGTCTGCGCCGTTGACCGCGCCGTTCAGATCCAAGTCACCAACGAGTGGCGGAATGCAGGGGCCATCACCACTTGCGGGAATGATCTTGTAAATCTGCCCACCGTGATCGGCGATGTACACCTCGCCGTCTTCATCTTCGCCGAATGTCACTACCTGATTGACCACGCCACCCTCAGCCGATGTGCCAAGCGCAGCGTTGCGATTCTGGAACTCGCTCTTCACGCCATTGACGTAACGGAACGACCAAATGTTGGCATTCACGTAATCGGCAAAGAAGTACGTTCCCCGTAGATCAGGAATACGGCAGCCGCGATACACGACGCCGCCACTGATTGAGTAGCCGCCCGTGGTCCCGGCAACATGGCTGTACACATGAATAGCAGGCGTCAGCAATGGGCTGCCGAATGTGCATCCCGTGAGACCAGTGGACGAACCGCCTTCGGTGCATCGCCAACCGTAGTTGCGCCCCGCACCAGTTCCAGCTGCTTGGAAGTTGATTTCCTCAACAGCGTTCTGACCAACATCCGCAATCCAAAGATCTCCGGTCTGGCGGTCAAAGCTGCACCGCCACGGATTACGCATTCCGGATGCCCACACCGTGTCATCAGCGGTGGTTGCGCCGCCAAAGAAGGGATTGTCAGATGGAATGGTGTAGTACGGCGCGACCCCGCCAGTGGAAGGCTTGATGCGATGGAGTTTGCCGAGTTTCTCGCTGAGATTCTGCGAGCGATTACCCGGGTCATTGGCACTGCCACCATCACCAGTACCCATGTACAGGTTGCCGTCGGGACCAAACTCAATCCAGCCGCCATTGTGGTTGGTGTATGGATCCGACCACGTCATCATCACTACCCCAGCGCTGTTGGCGACATTGGGGTTGGAAGACACGGTGTATCGAGCCAGGTTGTTCGTACTTGGCCCCGTGTAATACACATAGAACTGACCGTTGGTGGCGTAATTGGGGTCAAAGGCCATGCCCAAGAGGCCTTGTTCATCGCCTGTTGATGCGCCACCAGTGACGAGCGCGTCAATATCAAGGAACGAAGTGGCTACCAGCGTGTTGGTGGCCAAGTTAATGATGCGGATGCGGCCAGCCTTCTCGAGAACGAACAGTCGAGTGCTATCGCCGGGAGCGTGAGTGATGCATGTTGGATACACCAAACCCGTACTGATGATGCGCTTGGTGTCGATGGCTGTCTGTGCAACGCACGGAGTGGCGAAGGTGGCGGCAACAACAGCGACGGCGAGTGTGGAAACAGCCTTCATGCGGATCATGGGGATCATGGGGATCATGGGGATCATGTAATGGGGTGA
>JBILYM010000319.1:0-2969 GCA_044377725.1 Phycisphaerales bacterium | reverse complement strand
GTTCGCCCGGCTGAGATTGCGTTGGTCTGCCCGCAGCCACCCGCAGTTGATCCTCTCGCCCTGGTCGCCCCTGTCGCTACGGTGACTACTGTCGCTGCTCCCGCGCCACCGATCGTTACCACCACGACCACTACTGCCCCAAAGGTCACTGTTGGCGCCACAGCCGTGGTTGAACGAATCGATCACCAAACGGTACGTATTGATGGCAAGTACATGGTGCGAGGCTCTGGCTCTGAGTCGGATCCATACCAAATCACCTGGGAACTATTGACAAGCGCCGCGCGCACGGTGGACGCATCCAAGTCCATCTATGAAGTGCCCGGGCGCATTGCGGACTTGCGCGGAGCGTGGGTGCAAATCAGCGGATACTGGGCCCCGCCGCTGCAAGTATTTCAAACCAAAGAAGCAATGTTCATGCTCAACAAGTGGGACGGTTGCTGCATCGGCCTTCCGCCCACGCCATTTGATTCCATCGAGGCAACATTTACAAAGCCCTTCGCTGTTCAGGGGCAACACCTGTACCGCTATGGAACCATCAAAGGGCGGCTGGAAATTGAGCCGTTTGCAGCGGGAATATTCCTCTTGGGCTTCTATCGGTTGAACGACGCCGTCATGGAATCAACGTCATGAGCGCACTAAACAGCACTCCCGCGCTGCGTGGCGAAGGCTTTCATATTGGGCCGTTGCGACTTGAAACACCGCTCTTGCTTGCACCGATCGCGGGACATTGCGACTTGGCATTCCGAATTCTTTGCCGCGAACAAGGCGGTGTTGGTCTTGCAAGCACTGACCTATTGAACTGCACCGCCATCCTGCGTGGCACGTCCAAGAGCATCGACCTTGCTGCAACCAACGGACTCGACCAACCATGCGGCATGCAACTCTACGGCAATTGGGATGACCCACTCCCTGAAGCGGCACGTTGGGCGATCGACCACGGCGCGCAGTTAATCGATATCAACATGGGCTGCCCAGTGGATAAGGTGGCAAAGAAGCACGGTGGCTCGTTGCTTCTCTGTGATGCGCTGAGCACCATGAAACTTGCCGAGCGAATTGTTGAGTCGGTTCGGCGCCACTCCAATGGTCGGGTGCCAGTGACCGCCAAGTTGCGGCTCGGTTGGGACCCAGAGCACTTTGTCGCCCCACAACTCGCTCGCGACCTGGAGTCCGCCGGCATCGCCGCGGTGACGGTGCATGGACGCTGGACCGTGCAACTGTTCTCCGGGGTTGCGGATTGGGCCCGGATTGGCGCCGTGGTGGAGGCGGTCCGAACCATCCCGGTCATTGGCAACGGTGATGTGAACGAGCCGGAGCACGTTCCCGCACTGATGCAGGCAAGCGGCTGCCGCGGTGTCATGGTTGGGCGTGGTTCACTACGGACCCCGTGGATCTTCCGACGCGCGTTGGGGCTGCTCCGGACCGGGGAACTCCCGCCTGAACCTTCGTTTCACGAAAAGTTGAATTGCATTGCCCGGCATGTGGAACTGCTCAACCGGTACCACGCCGTTGAGCACGTCTTGCACTGCATGCGGAGCCGGATCAGTTGGTACGGCAAGTCCATGGGTCACGTCAAGGGGCTCAAGGAGGGCATCCGAACCGCACCTGACGTGGGAACCATGCTCCGGGTGATTGAGGAGTGGCGCCGCCCAGATGGTGAGCACATCTCCAGAATCAGCGACGATTTAAGATTATCGGTCGAAAGGTTGTAATATCGCTGATTGAGAGTTCCCTGTCGCGGGATAGCCGCGACTCGGGGTGGTCGAGCGTTCCCCCGAACGTGGATTTTACCACCCGACTTGCAGGACTTTGGCGCGATTTCTTGCTTCTGCGGAAAGGTGGGGTACTTTACTCTCACTGACGCGACCGTTTGTTACGTCAGTAGAAGCGTTCGGAAAACAATAATCGGCCGTACCTGAGGGAAAGGGTTTGGCCGTGTCCCCCTAAAGGAGGAGGGCACATGGTCTCTATTCATTGGTCTATCGCATGCGTTGCTGCACTCGGAACTGGACTCTCAGCCTCGGCTGGCGTCGTTTCCGGATCGCAGTCCTTCTACAACATGTCTGGCTCAAGCAGAACATACACGTACTACCAGTACGCGCCGGTTTCTGGCGGCTCTGGTGGAACGGTGATGAATGGCTCGGTCACTGCAACCCTCACCGACCTCAACGGGAACGGTGCGACGTTAAGTAGTAATCCTGCCGGTAATCCCGTCTACACAGCCACTATCAATGATGTCGCGGTGCAAACCCTCTGGAACTCCCCGTTCAGCTTTGCAGTCGGGCAGTTTTTGAGTGGCGCCACTACGCCTGCTAGTTTCGCCAACGTCCCAGTGCCTGCCGGCGTGCCGGGTGATGGCAATGCGGGTGTGGTGCTTCGTTTCACGCTTAGCGCCGGTGATGCCGTTTCATTCGCCTACACGTTCAACAACGTAGTTCCGGGACCTGGTGCCCTCGCTCTGTTGGCCTGTGCGGGTTGTGCAACGAACGGTCGGCGCCGAAAGAGCTGATCCGTCACATTGATTGCTTGCATGTGGCGGCTTGGATCGCAGTAATTTAACTTCGTATAGTTTGGTTCAGCATTAACACACCGATGAGGAAGAGGTCCGAGATGAAGTTCTGTCTCAGTTCAATACTTGCAGTGACTGCACTAACAGGATCAGCGATCGCGGGAATTCCCGTGGTGCAGATTTCTGTCGCCGGAAGTTCAGGCGGCTCAGCATTTGGTGCGCCTGTCGGCTCACCTAAGGGAGACCCTTTTCAATACAGCTACAACAGTACGCTTATTGGAACTGGCTTCTTGTCCAACTTTACGCTCACCGCCACGGACACCACCAGTTCCGATCGTGCGATCTTTGGAGGTCTCATCACGGTGATCAACGCATCAGCGTCGGTGCAGACATTCACGGTTGATCTGAGTGCAAGCACATTTGCACACGGTGCAAGCAGCTTGACCGGTGGCTCGGTCAGTGG
>JBILYM010000318.1:0-2972 GCA_044377725.1 Phycisphaerales bacterium | reverse complement strand
GGGGTGTGGTGATCACCGCCGGCAACCTCGGTTGGAAAAATGTTCCGCTGGGGGAGATCTTGCGCAAGCGGCTCGGCATTCCGGTCACCGTCGACAACGACGCCAATGTTGCCGCGTGGGGCGAAGCTACCGTTGGCGCTGGCGAAGGTTGTGAATCATTGCTGGCGGTTTGGGTTGGTACTGGCGTCGGGGCGGGCATTGTGATGGGCGGCAAGATCTGGCGTGGCGACCTCTTTACCGCCG
This sequence comes from Phycisphaerales bacterium, assembly GCA_044377725.1. GTDB lineage: Bacteria > Planctomycetota > Phycisphaerae > Phycisphaerales > SM1A02 > UBA966. The sequence continues at coordinate 2,729 of JBILYM010000318.1, read as the reverse complement.
GCGAATTTGGGCATGTGATCATGTACAGCAATGGCCAGCCGGGAAGCCGCAAGGTGGAGGAGTTCTGCAGCCGCACTGGCATTGTGCGCTCCTTGCGCACGCTGGCTGGATTGAATCCAGAGTCGCTCTTCCACAAAATTCTGGCGCGCCACGAAGCCGACGGCAAGGCCGGGCCCCTGGGCAGCAGTGGAATCGCCGAGTGCTACAACGCCAACGATCCGCTGGTTCGTGAAGTGGTGGATTCGTCAGCGGAACTACTGGGAATTGGCATTGCCAACTGGATCACCATGGCTTCAATGCGCACGGTGATATTGGGTGGCGGTATCACCGAGGCATTAGGAAAGCCCTACGCGGATCGCGTTGAGGACTCCATTCGACGCCATGTGTTCCCATCAGCAATCGCGCCCAAGGTGAGCGTTCGCGTGACCAAACTCAAGGACGACGCAGGAGTCCTTGGTGCGGCCATGCTGGCGTGGGACGCGCTTGGCTAAAGCGAATTACTTGCGATCATTGGCCATCATGGCAGCGCGGAACGCAAGCTTCAGTGCTTCCAAGTAGATCCAGACCAAAGTCACCATGAGCGCGTAGGCAAAGTACCACTCGTACTCCTTGCCAACGCGGCTGGCTACCGCGGTCTCCACTTGCTGGAAATCAACAATCAGCCACAGCGACGCGATCAACAGAATCACCGCATTGATGCCCAGGCCGACCCACGCCATCGATCCGCCTTGGCTAGCGCTCTGTAGCGACAACCCGGGAATCTCGATACTGAAGAAGCCCAGCACAAACTGCGCCAAGTACATGATTCCAATACCAATGGTGAGCGTTGAAAGGACGGCAACGAATCGACCGTTGGCGCGGATCAAGCCCGCGCGGTAGACGATGAGCATGGCGGCCGTAATCGAAAGCGTGATGACGAAGGCTTGTAGTCCCAAACCCCCAAACGCCGTGATACCGCGCGATGCCAACATGGAGTCAAGCAGCAGCGCCATCACGCCAAGCATGGCGCCTTGAGTGATGCTGTAGAGCGGAGCCGCCCAGTACGCGCGCTCCGGCTTGCGCCACAGCGCAAAGAAGCACACCAGGCTGGCAACCAATGCTGCAATGAAGATTCCCCAGATGGCGCCTTGGCCGACGGTGCGCACTAGCACGCCGCCAGCAATGCCACCAACCACCGCCAGTGAAACTGCAATAGTGGTCTTCTGTGCCACGCCAGCCACCGTTGCCAGTTGCGTCGCGGGGCGGGCGTGTGAATCGGCTGCGAGTTGGGTGTCGGCGAGAACCGGATTTGATGATCGGAGGTCGAGCATGGTGGGGGATTGTAGCCCCCCACCATGGAGTTCAGCAATTTCACCCCGTTACTTAGAGGACTTCCGCAGCCAAGCTGGCCAATTCGCTGCGTTCCGTCTTACTGAGCGTGACATGCCCGGCGATGGTCTGGCCCTTCAGGCGTTCAATGGCGTGCGCCAGGCCGTTGGAGGCGGCATCCAGGTACGGGTTGTCAATCTGTCCAATGTCGCCGCACAGCACAATCTTGGTGCCATCGCCAACGCGGCTCACGATGGTCTTGATCTCATGCGGGCTGAGATTCTGGGCCTCGTCAATGATCATGAACTGGTGGGGAATGGAGCGACCGCGAATGTAGGTCAACGGCTCCATGACCAGTTTCCCGGTCGCCATCAATTGATCCAAGCGCTGCTCGGTGCTCTTACTGTCTGCATCGCCTTGTCCAGCGGAGCGAGTGGAGAGTAGGTAGCCAACATTGTCAAAGATCGGCTGCATCCACATGGACAGCTTCTCGTCCTTGTCGCCCGGTAGGTAACCGATGTCTCGGCCGAGCGGCATGATGGGACGCGCCACCAACAACTTGTCCAGGCGCTCTTCCTTGAAGACCTTCTGCATTCCGGTAGCAATGGCCATCAATGTCTTGCCGGTACCTGCGGGCCCGATCAGCGTGACCAGTTTGACATCATCATCAAGCAGCAAATCAAGAGCCATAGTCTGCTGCACATTGCGTGCCATGATGCCGTACACCGGCTTGCGTGGCCCGGTCACGGGAATCAGATGCCCAGTGTTTCCAAGCACGCGCGCCAGGCCAGTGTGCCCAGAATCGGCTTGGTCAATCAGGATGACAAACTGATTCGGCACCAGATCCTCTGACTTCATCAACTGCCCGTCCGGCGTTCTTCCCGGCGTGATATCCAGCATGGTGCGCGGCAATTGTCGTTCTTGATAGAGGGAATCGATGATTTCAGTGCTCACCTGCATGGAGCAATAGCCGGAGTGCAACCAGTCAGCATCCACGCGGTCGGCTTCAAAGTCCTCAGTATCAATTCCCAGCGCATCACACTTCACGCGCGCGTTGATGTCCTTGGTGATGAAGATGGTGCGCAGCCCTTGACGATTCAACTTGGCTGCAACGCTGAGAATCAGATTGTCATTCTTGTTCAGCTCCAGCGAACGTTCGTCCTCCATTGGCTCCACGCGCGCGACGCGAATGATGCCGCCTTGTTCGTTCCAGACAACCCCTTCGAACAGATGGCCGATGCTGCGCAATTTGTCCAACCCGCGCACCACCTGGCGCGCGTTACGACCCGTTTCATCATTGTTCTTCTTGAACGTGTCCAGCTCCTCAATCACCGTGAGCGGAATGACCACCTCGTGCTCTTCAAACTTGAAGATCGCTTGCGGATTATGCAGCAGCACATTCGTGTCAAGCACGAAATACT
>JBILYM010000317.1:0-2973 GCA_044377725.1 Phycisphaerales bacterium | reverse complement strand
ACCTCTTTCACGCGAGACATCATCTCCACGGCGTCTGCACGTCCGTGGTCACCCTTCGGTTTTTTCTTTCGAGTTGTTGCCACGCGCCAAGTCTAGTCCGGCGCCTACAGACGCCGGGTGCCGTCAGCCCTCATCGGGTCCCGGCGGCGGCGTCGTTGGAGCCGGCGGAGTTGGTGGACTCGATGGAGTCGGTGGAGTCGGCGGGACTTCACCTTGCGCGCGCGGAACGCGTCGCTCTCGCACAATCTTTCGATCCGGGTCAATGTTGCGACTCTTGCGCTTGGGGTCAGTGCCCGGTGGTAAGTCACTAGCGGTGCCCGTGGCATCTTTCGCCTCAGTTTCCCCTACGTTTGTCCCGGTGCTTGCGCCAGTGTCCTTGGCCTTGGGCGTTTCAGGCTCCGCATCCAATTCATCAATCGCGTCGTCGAGTGCCTCTTCAATGGCATCCTCAATGCCTTGCAGGAATTCCTTCCCAAGCGGCACTTCCATGCCTGGCAGAAATTCTGGTGCCGGTGGCAACTCAATGCCATCAAGAATGCTCAGATCAATATCGAAATTCATCGGCGAACCGTGGCCGGGCTGACCAGGATTCCGATCGCGCTCACGCTCCGCTCGCCGGCGCGCAATAGCAGCGTTCCGTGCATTTTCGCCCGCGCGGTCCTGAAGTTTCTTACGGAATTTCTCCATGACCGTCTTGGGGTCGACGTCGTGCAACATCACCTCTTCAATGAGCGGCCACGCGCGTACCACCGGGTCAAGCGATCGGGCGAGCACACTGAGAAGCGCTGGCCGAACAACCAAACTCACCAACGCATCACAATCGACGCGGTACTGCATATCACCCGTATCAACGTTCACATCAAAGTGACCGCGATCAGTGATGCAGTTCAGGCGTGCCGCAAGCTCAAGCACCGCCACCCGGCGATGCGCAGGCACCACCAGCGGAAGCTTGGTCTCAATTCGAAACTTGATTCCGTCTTTGTGGATAGTGATCAACTGATGAAGTGTCAGCGCATCACTGCGCATCAGGAGTAGAAACTGCCGCTCGCGCGCACGTTCAAAAAACTTCAGGCCCGAGTCACGGAGGTGTGACCGGATGTTCAGATACAACTTTGCGCGTGCGTTTGGGTTTGGCGTCATATGTCTCCTGAAAGAGGTTAGGCGACCACGTCGGGCGCGTGAAATGTTTTTCGATGCCCCCCGGAAGAGCCTCGAACGAATGGAATCATCCACCATCCGGGTGAAACAACTGCTTCACCCACGTGGACGATGATTCCGAACATGGAAAACGCACCCGCATTCGCCGTCGGCCCAAACCCTTGGACCCCATTTCAGCCCAGTAGCGCGCCTATCAGCCAGCCTGGACCGCGGATAACCACGAACTAATTCTCTGCAAGATCAGGGACAATGCCTCCGCTCGGAGCTCCACGCTTCGCCGCACGTCACCCGAAAGACGCCCATGGAAACCGCGCTCATTATCGTCAACATCGTGCTCACGCTGGCACTCGCTGCATTTGTATTGCTGCGACGCGCCAACGGCAGCAACACCAGTGCCGACGCCGACGTGGTTCTCAAGGCGCACGAATCATTTCTGACCGAGCTACACCGATTCGGTGAGTCGATCGGTGTGATGGAAAGACGCCTGCGCGAAGAGTTGCGACTCAGCGAGACAACAACGCGCGATGCACTGACCAAACTGATCAGCTTGGCGCGCGATGATCAATTAACCGCGGCAACAACACTGCGCACGGAAGTCAGCAAGAACCTCGCAGTGCAACTTGAAACCACGCTCCTTCGGCTTGACGCAACCCGCACCTCGCTTGATAAGCAACTCACGGAATCCCGGGAAACCACGCGCGTGCAGTTGGTTGAAGTGCGTGACACAACGCAAGCACAACTCACCGCGCTGCGTGAAGAGAATCAGAAGAAGCTCGACGAAATGCGAAATGTCGTGGACGAAAAACTCCAGGCAACCTTGACCGCTCGGCTCGATGGCGCGTTCAAGATTGTCAGCGAGCGCCTGGAATTGGTGCACAAAGGCCTGGGTGAAATGCAAGCCATGGCGGCGGACGTGGGCGGTCTCAAGCGCGCCCTCACCAACGTGAAGACGCGCGGCATTCTTGGTGAAGTGCAACTCGAATCAATCCTCGAGCAATTTCTTACGCTCGATCAACTGGCACGCAATGTGGAGACCGCGCCGGGCAGCAATAAACGCGTGGAATTTGCAGTGCGAATGCCTGGTCCGTCGGGTGATGCTGGCATGCCGCTCTGGCTGCCAATCGATGCCAAGTTTCCAAAGGATGACTACGAGCGCCTGCTCGATGCGCAAGATTGCGCAGACAAGGAAGCAGTCGAGAAATCACAGAAGGCGCTCGCTGACGCGGTGCGTGGTTTCGCAAAGGACATTCGCAGCAAGTACATCGATCCACCGCACACCACGGACTTTGCGATCCTCTTTGTACCCACCGAGGGTCTGTACGCCGAATTGCTCCGCCGCCCCGGGCTTGCGGATGAACTGAACCATGTGCATCGCGTAGTGCTTGCCGGTCCAACCACGCTTTCCGCGATCTTGCAGAGTCTGCAAATGGGCTTCCGCACCCTGGCACTTGAGAAGCGTTCGAGCGAAGTGTGGAATTTGCTGGGTGCCGTGAAGACAGAATTCGGTCGCTTTGGTGATGTCTTGGACAAGGTTCGCAAGCAGCTCGCGAGTGCAACCAATACGCTTGATGACACTGGAATACGAACCCGCGCCATCGAGAAGAGGTTGCGAGGCGTTCAGGAGCTTCCGTCTGAGCAAGCCGCGTTGCTCTTGCCGCCGCTGGGAGGCTCAGAAGGCCAGCCAGAATTGATCGACACGGAAACCGTCTGACGTTCGGCCCCCGCTGGGCTCTCATGCGTCAGCACGTGCCGTCACGCACCCTGATGCGCGGGCTCCGCCGCTCATACCCTCCTCAGCGCCACATCTGGGCAATT
>JBILYM010000316.1:0-2983 GCA_044377725.1 Phycisphaerales bacterium | reverse complement strand
TGGTCTGCGAATAGATGCCAGGCTGTTCGTTTGAATTGAAGAACGCCAGCAGTGAGTAGAAGTCTTCCTGCGTCACTGGGTCAAACTTATGGTCATGGCAGCGCGCGCACTGCAGCGTGAGCCCAAGGAATGCTGCGCCGACCGTGGCGGTGCGATCAACCGCATATTCCATGAGGTATTCCGCATCAATCGCGCCGCCCTCATCACTGGTGACATGGGCGCGATTGAATCCACTGGCGATCTTCTGCTGCACCGTGCCATTGGGCAGCAAGTCACCCGCCACCTGTTCAATCACGAACTGGTTGTACGGCATGTTGTCACGGAATGCCGCCAGCACCCAGTCGCGCCACAGCCACATCTGCCGACCATTGTCCTGATGAATCCCGCAGGTATCCGCGTAGCGCGCCACATCAAGCCACGGAATGGCCATGCGTTCGGCGTAGCGGCTTCGGTACGGTTCCTCAGTGAGCAACCGATCGACCAGTACCTCGTACGCATCGGCACGCTCGTCGGTGAGGAACGAAGCGGTCTCTTCCGGAGTGGGCGGAAGTCCAGTGAGATCCAGGAAGACGCGGCGGCATAAGGTGGCGCGATCAGCTTCCGTGTTTGGCGCAATGGCTGCACGCTCAAGCGCGGCAAGAATAAAATTGTCGATCGGTGTCCGCGGCCAAGCAACGTCATGGACCGTGGGCACAGTGGGCACCGTCGGCACGGTGAACGCCCAATGCGATTCGTACAGCGCGCCCTCGGCGATCCACTGCCGAAGCATCGCCTGCTCATTCCGGCTGAGCGCATGCTTGCCACTGTCAGGTGGCGGCATGACGATGTCCGCGTCGACTGATGAAATGCGTTGCAGCAGCAGCGATTCATCCGGATGGCCCGGAACGATCGCCGCGCCGTCTTTACGCGGAGCGGTGGCTCCCTCAAACGAGTCGAGGCGCAGACCCGCCTTCTGCTTGGCGCGGTCGGGGCCATGACACAGGTAGCAGCGGTCGGACAGAATCGGGCGAATGTCCCGACCGAAGCGGATTGGATCAGCAGCCACGATGGATGCCACGGACGACGGCGGCGACGGCGGCGACGGCGGCGACGGCGGCGGAGACATCACAGCCCCGGCGGCAACCAGCGTGGTGCCAACAGCGAAGGCTGCGAGAATCGCGCGCCGGGAGAGCATGTCATTCGTACCGAGCGCGAGCGACGGGGTTGCCATGGAAGTGAGATTGAACTGCAGCAAATTGGGTATTTGCCAACCCGCGCGCCGCAACTTTCTACCCCGTGACCCGTTCCACTGTCGATGACACCCTTCATGCGCTCTTCCCCATGCTTCGCCGCCGCTGCCGCGCTCGCCCTGCTCAGCGCCTGCCGCGCGCCCGCACCCGCGCCCCTGGCTATGAACATCGATGCCTACCTCATCACGGACGTGGGAGGCAGCGCTCCGGACCAGGTCATGACCACGGTGACCCTCCGCGACTCGGATGGCGCCGTGGTCGCTCAGCCCCGGATCTTTGCGTATGTGGGTTCGCCAGCCACCTTTGAGATGGGAGACGGCGAGAGCAGCTTCAAAGTGGTGATCAATTCTGCCAGAAATCCAGAGGAAGTCCTGGTGACCGCAACCCTCACCCAGGGCGATGCCGGAGCGCCGAGTACGGTCACATCACTGGCGAAGACGTCACTACCGCCGGCACCGACGCTTTCAAAACCGACCGGAAGCTAACAGAGCGCTCGCGAGGTTCGAGCCCCGCAACGCAACGTTCGAGCCTCGCACCGCAGGCTCGAGCGCATCCGCGCAGGATCCAGTTCATCCGCGCAGGCTCCAGCCCATCAGCGCAGCTTTAGCGATTCTCAGTTTCGAGGTACGTGTACCCCGACAACCCAGCTTCGTACGCCTTCAGAAGACCCTGGCTCTCGGCCACCGTCATCTGCTTGTTGACCACGGCTTTCTCGCACTCGCGGCGAACCTCGCCAAAGAGCCGCGCGAGGTCGTAGTGGACGTAACTGAGGACGTCGCGGACCGCGTCGCCCTCAATGATTTCATCGATCCACCACTCGCCTTGGTCATCCACCTTGACGTGAGCCACGTGGGTGTCGCCGAACAGGTTGTGCAGGTCGCCGAGCGTCTCTTGATACGCGCCCACCAGGAACGCGCCCAACAAGTACTCCTCGCCGTCCTCAAAGTCGTGCAGTTCGATCCACTTCTTGACGTCGTGGTCGTCCACAAATCGGTCAATCTTGCCGTCGGAATCGCAGGTCAAATCAGCGATCGTCGCCTTGCGGGTCGGACGCTCACCAAGGCGATGAATCGGCGCAATCGGGAACAGCTGGTTGATGGCCCACACATCGGGCATGCTCTGGAAGATGGAGAGGTTGCAGAAGTACGTATCGCTCAGCGCGCTCTCCAAATCACCAAGCTCCTCGGGCGGCCGGCTCATCGAACGCGCAATGTCGCGAATCTTGGCGCAGCTGGCCCAGAAGATGTTGTCGACCAACGCACGGTGTTCCAAGCTCATGAGGCCGACACTGAAGAGGCGCAACGCCTCATCGCGATCCTCAAGCATGTCGTTGTAATGCTCAACAAGCCGACGCTCAGCGATGTTCTTGTAGACGTCATAGATGTCAACAAGGGGTCGCGGCAATTCGGTCTCGCCAGCTGCCGGCGGTGGCAACTCAGCGGGAACAGTGAAACGGTCAAGTCGATTGGCACCGAGCACATCAAAGATCAAGACACTTTGCTGCGCAACCATGGCGCGACCCGACTCACTGACGATCGTTGGATGCTCTACGCCCTCTTCATCGCACACGGTCATGATCTTGTAGACCACGTTGGACGCGTACTCCTGCAGCGTGTAGTTCATGGAGAACTCAAAGCTGGTCTGACTGCCGTCGTAATCGATGCCCAATCCCCCGCCAATATCGATGTACTTCATCCCCGCGCCGGCCTTGGCCAACTGCGTGTAGATGCGCGCGAGTTCATTGATCCCCTGAT
>JBILYM010000315.1:0-2984 GCA_044377725.1 Phycisphaerales bacterium | reverse complement strand
CTTGCGCAGATTCGCGCGCGCGGGCAATTCCGTCGCCCATTCACGGCGGTAGAAGACATGCGTAAAGAAGCAGAAACGAAGTTCATTGCGCGCGAGAAGGAATTGCAAGAAGAGATTCAACGCACCGAATTACAAATCGGCGAACTGCAGCGCGAACGCACCGCGGAAGGTGTGCAACAGATCGTTCTGACACCGGAACAGGCGCAGCGCATTCAGGAATTGCAGACGCGCATGACTGCCGCGCGCAAAGAACTGCGGCAAGTGCAACATGATCTGCGGCGCGATGTTGAACTGCTGGGCACCCGCATTCTTGTGCTCAATGCGGTGATTTGGCCGCTTGCTGTGGCCATCATGGCGCTTGCTTGGTACATGGTGCGCGGACGCACCAGCCGCCGGGAGGCAGTGCAGTGAGCCAAGGAATCATGCGACGAAATGCAGTCATTGGAATCGCTGCTGCAGCGATAGCTCTCGTTGGGGCGGCATTCCTCATGGCGCGTAGCCGCGACATGACTCCCGAGCGCGCGCGTGGTTCCGCGCTGGTGACCGGTCTGGAGTCGCGCGCTGCTGAGATCGGCGCCATTGAGTTGCTGCGCGGCAATGCAACCGTGCGGATCGAACGGCTTGCTGGCGATCGTTGGGTAGTTGCCACGAGTGATGGCTATCCAGCGCGAACAGAACTGGCGCGGGCACTGTTGGTGAGTATCGGCAACTTGACGATTGATGATCGGATGACTGCAAAGAAGGACCGACACAATGAGCTGGGGCTTGCGTGGCCCGACGAGTCAGGGAAGGCGCGCTTGGTTCGCTTCTTGGCCGCCACGCCGGGCGCTGCACCAGTGGCAGAGGTCATTCTTGGCGACGAGCGATTTGCTCCGGACGCAGTATTTGCGCGGCTACCAGCGCAAGATCAAACATGGCGCGCGCTTGGACGCGTCCAGGTTCCCGCAGATGCACTGGCATGGATTGATCGCACGCTGGTGTCACTTCCGAGCGGGGAAACGTTGTCTGCATCGATTGCCGGACTCACCGCCACGCCAAGCCCGAACGACCCGGGTCCGCAACCGGGGATGCCACGCATGCCTTGGGGTATCGCTGTGATTGAACCCGAGCGCGAACACTGGAGCGTTGAGCAAGTTGATTCAGCAAAGACCGGTCTTCCGTCTTTCTTAGAGCGATTGGAAATCGATGGCGTCCGACGCGCGCGCACCGATATCGCCCCGGAACCACAGTGGTCGCCAAGCTTTGACACGCGCGCCGCGTTGGTGACCCTGAATGGGCACGCCGAGGCCGACGGTGTGTGGTTCACGCTGAGCGTGCTACCGCGCCCGGGAGCACCAGTGCCAACCCCCGCGAAACATGATGGCGACCCCTTCGTGCCGGATTGGTCCGCACTGTCCGAAGCCTGCGACGGCTGGGAGTACAAGATGCCGGCGTGGAAAGCTGACACGCTGCGGCGGATGCGCGCCCCTGCGCAGGATCCGGGCACAGAGCCGACCACGCTCGAACCCAGCACCCTGGGCGCTCCGCAACGCTGATGACGGCGCTGGCTGAGCGTGCTTCCCGGACCTCACTGAGCATTTCCGCGGAATCACGCCGAAACTTTTAAGCAAATGAACGCGAAATGATGGGAAGGCCGGGAACGTCCTTGACTCGTGCCTCCCGACTCCCGATGGTGTTCTCGGATACATGCTGGGCTTGCCAACAACGTGCGTTGCGGGAAAGGTGCCTGGCTGAATGGAGGGCACATGGGCAAGGCTGTTCGTCATCGTTTGCGACCCATGGTGTATGGCAGCCTGGTTGGCCTTGCATGTGTCACTGGACTGATCATGGTCGTGCGCGACCTGCGCCTTGATCGGGCGCCAGAGCCAACCGGCACCGAACTACAAGCCCGCGCCACCGCAGATACGGATGCAGTTGATGCGCCACAAACTGCCCTGCTCTTGCGAGATGCAACACGAGCAACTCGAGATGACGTGACAAACGCGGTGACTCCGGTGTTGCAACACACTGAAGCCTTGACCCATCGACCTGGCGTTGTCGCTGCCATCCTTCGCAATGACACCGCGCTGCTCCGGCAAATTGCCAACGAAGAAATTCGTCGCTCAGGCGCAGTGGATGCGCTGGCATTTGTGGACGCAGACGGCCGGCTCTTGGCGGTGAATTCGGTAGACATCCACGGAACCCCATTCCCGTCAGCGCGTATTGATCTACTCATGAAACAGGACGTTTCCCAGCGTCCGGTGGTGAGTGCTTGCCTCCATTCAGATTCACCGGTTCCAATTCTGGAATTTCAAACCTCTTGCGATTTCACCAGGATCTTGTGGGATTCCACCGGACTCTCCGTCGCGTGCAGCGCGCCAGTCATCGACGAAACTACTGGTCGATGCATCGGACTGGTTACCACGCGCATTCGATTCGATCGTATTCAGTCTCTGGTTGAGAGTGAGGAAATGCCTGGAATCGACTTGGTCATTGTGGACGGAACCGGCCATGCACTTGATGAGCACGCGCAACGCGGTGAAGTTGGAATCACCATTCCTGCTACGGCGCTGGCTGGCTTAGTGGGATCGTTGGGTGGATCCGAAGCACAATGTGCAAGTGTTTCCACATCCGGACAGATGGCATGCGCGTTCCCACTGAGCGGACTGCGCACCGTCAAGGGCGGCAACGTATTTGTCATCGGCGTTGCACAACCACGATTGATCGCCGCGGAAGTTGGTCACGGACAATTGGTCACTGCGGCAACAACGGCCATGATTGTTGGCCTTGCCGGCCTTTCAGGCGTGCTATTGGTGCAAGCTCGCAGCCAGCGCAAGGCCAGTGTGGCATTGGTCACCGCGCGCAACGATGCGGATGCAGCCAGCCGTTCCAAGACTGAGTTCTTAGCCAACATGAGCCATGAAATTCGTACACCAATGACCGCCATCATTGGCTTTGTTGATCTCCTTGCTGATCACGGCGATGGCCAAGCAAATGCGCCGACC
>JBILYM010000314.1:0-2985 GCA_044377725.1 Phycisphaerales bacterium | reverse complement strand
TGAACGACTGAGAGCACCTTATCGCTCACAGAGCCGCCCGCCTTGCGGATCAAGCTGACTGCAGTGTCGGATGGCTGTGCGCCAACTGACAACCAGTGTTGAATGCGGTCCATCTTCAGGTGGATCTGCTTGCCGTCTTTACCTTGGGGCTCGTACCAGCCGAGCTCCTCGATCACCATGCCGTCGCGCGGGGCGCGCTTATCCATGGCGGAGAGGCGGAAGAACGGATGATGGGCGCGGCCCATCTTCTTGAGACGAAGGACGACCATTGTCGTGACCTTTCGGGAAGCGTCCGCGTCGGTCGTGTGCGCAGCACTGTGCTGCGTACGCGCCGGGTGCATCGTTGGGCAGGCCGTCTCGGCCCGATGTGCGATGCGCCTTCGGCAGGCGGTTTGCGAGAATCGAGGAGGGTAGCGGAAATCCCGGGCAAACTCAATTGCCGGGTGGCATGGTCTCGGGAGCGGAGTTATCCGGCTCTTCCGCGTCTTCAGGGAAGCCCTCGGACGCCGATCCAGCGTCCAGGCCGATCAGTTGATCCGTTACCAAGATCATGTAGGTCGAAGCGGCCGTTTGCGCAGTGCGCTGCAGGGGAACCTCGATGACCCCGAAGAAGAAGAACAGCACCACCAACATTCCGTACATGCGCACGGCAGGCGTGTTGTAGAAGCGGTCGAGCGCGGGATGCGCGCCGGCGAGGATTGCGCTGCCATCCAGGGGTGGAATCGGAAGGAGATTGAACGCGCCGAGTAAGAGGTTGATGAATCCACCCCAGATTAGAAATTGCTTGACGTTGGCCGCGATGTGTGTAGCAACAGTGATTCGTCCGCTGGTAACCGCCCACACCCACGTACCGGCAGCAGTGAGCGTGATGAATGCCAGTAGCAAATTCATGGCCGGTCCAGCCGCTGCAACTAATACGCGGCCGCGACGTTCGTGGCGGAATCGACGTGGATTGATCGGCATCAGTCCCCAAGCAATTCCGAGAATCGCAAAGACGATGAGCGACATGCGGCCCATATGCACGATGGGGTTCATGGTCATGTGACCCATCTCGCGCGGCGTGTCGTCACCGTTGGCGATCGCTGCCCATCCGTGTGCAAGTTCATGCAGCACGATGGAGAAGATCACCCAGAACGCCCAGCTAAAGAGCCCGACGATGCCGTAACTTTCATATAAAGAGTGGACCCACCAATTCATGGGTGGCAGGGTACACGCGTGGGGTGGGGGCGCATGTTTCAGATATTGCGCGACGAATGGCGGCTTTCGCGGAGGCGGTTGCGCCGTGTGCAGCCTTGATCGTTACGGCGCGATACTTCCGTACACCGGAGCGCCCGCCGCGATGGTTGCCATGATTCGCGGCAACGTGTCTGCCCAATGACACACGAATGGATCGTCAGTAAATACGCAGAAATCTGCGTGGCAGCCCGGAGTAATGCGGCCAAGTGCGGGCGCGCGGAGTGCGTCGGCCGCGCCGGACGTATAGGCGCGCAGGCACTCTTCCACCGTGAGATTCTGCTCGGTGCAGCACGGCGTGCCGTCAAGGTCAAGGCCAGTCACGGCAGCGCGGATTCCAAGACGTGGATCGCAGCTGACGATCGGCCAGTCGCTGCCGAAGGCGAGGCGCGCGCCGGCTGTCAGCAGATCGCGGAATCGGAAGAAGGTGTGCATTCGATCATTGCCAAGTCGTGCGGGTGCGACGCGGGCATCATCCGCTTTGTGCAGCGGCTGCATGCTGGCAATGCGACCATGCATGCGTGCAAGTTCCGCGTCGTCCATGGTTTGGCAATGTTCGAAGCGTGCGATACGTGCGTGATCTTCTGGAGCGATGGCATCAAGCGCTACACGCAACGCTTCATCACCGATAGCGTGGACGCTTGGCGAGAATCCATGGGCGATGACGGTGCGCGCCCACGCCCGTAGGCGATCGGGATCCTCTGCTGCAAATTCAACAAGCATGCCACGATTGGGGGCATCGTCTGCGTACGGGGCAATCATGCGCGCGGTGCGACTGCCGAGCGTGCCATCAATGAAACTCTTCCAGCCAGCGATGGCCAGGAATTCGTCGTTTGCAAAGGCGCGACCCCACGCGAAATCAACAGGCCACTCGCGATCGAGAATGGTGGCGATGACGCGTACCGTGCATGCAGTGCGTGCGTGGGTTCGTAGATATGCGTGCGTATCACGTAGATCGGATTCGTATTCCATGCTGCCAACGGCGGTTATTCCGAAGGAGTTGCAGTGTTGGAACGTGGCGAGCAGTGCGGCACGTCGGTCTTCAACAGTCGGAATCGGCACGCGCGGATTGACTAAACGCCACGCGGCTTGTTCAAGAAGCAGACCGGTGGCAGCGCCCGTGGAATCGCGGACGATTTCGCCACCGGCAGGACATGGCTCGGCGCCGATGAGCGCGAGTACGGCATCGTTGACAACGCATGCATGTTGATCCATGCGGTAGGCGATGCACGGCGTGTTGCCGGCGCCGCGCAGCCATGCGCGCGTTGGTCGTTCGCCGCCCCAGTGTGATTCGTTCCAGCCGAAAGCGCGGAGCCAGCGACCGGGGGCGAGCGTGCGGGCAGCGTGTTCGATGCGCGACTCAAACTCCGCGCGTGAATGCACGGTGCTGAGATCAAGTTGGTTGAGGGTTTGCCCGCCCAGCGAAAGATGAATGTGCGCGTCGATGAGTCCGGGCGTGACCACGGCGGTGGCCGGCAGGGTGATGGTGGGGAGATCGGGGCGCGGCGGCGCGTCGACGGCGGTGATGCGACCATCGGCGATGTCCACGCTGGCAGCCCATGGATTCATGGGATCTGCGGTCCAAAAGCGTGCGCCGGTGAGGCGAACACGTGCGGGCAGCGTGGGGCTTGCGTGGGGCATGAGGCGCGCGCCTATCCTATAAACCATGAAGCAAAGTTGCAGCAATAGTTCGTGCGGATGCGGGTCAAGTATGCCGGTCTCTACCTTCGCGAAAGTTGTGGGCAGTGCGTT
>JBILYM010000313.1:0-2987 GCA_044377725.1 Phycisphaerales bacterium | reverse complement strand
TCACTGTCGGTGAGCTCGTTGCCACCTTCGGCTTCGATCTCCTTCATGCGATACCACTCTTCCATGGTGATCAGCACTTCACGGGGGCTTGCGCCCTTGGACTCGCCCAGGATGCCGGCTTCCGCCATCTGGTCCACCAGTCGACTTGAGCGGCCGTAGCCGATCGACATCTTGCGCTGCAACATGCTGACGCTGCCGCGCTTGTTGTCGATCATGATTTCAACGGCACGATCGAAGAGCGGGTCGCGCTCGCCGCTTGAGGTGGAATTGCCGCCTTCGCCGCCGGCTTCGCAGGAGCCGCCTGGCCCCTTGATGGCGACCAGTGTGCGCTCGAAGTTCGGAGTCGCCACGGTGCGGAGATGCTCGGTGACGCGCGCCGTCTCATCGGTGTCGATGAATGTGCCTTGGGCGCGGGAAAGTTCGCTCGCCCCGTTTGGGCGTACCAGCATGTCGCCTTGGCCAAGGAGCAGTTCGCCGCCCTTGCCATCAAGCACGATGCGGCTGTTGGTGACGCTGCCCACCTTGAAGCAGACCTTGCACGGCATGTTCGCCTTAATGAGGCCGGTGACCACCTCGGCGCGCGGGTCCTGAGTGGCGAGTACCAGATGCATTCCCACCGCGCGAGCCTTCTGCGCAATACGGATGATCGATTGCTCCACCTCGCGGTGCTGCATCATCAGATCGGCGAGTTCATCAATGACGAACACCATGTACGGCAGCTTCTTGGGAACGCGTGCCCATTCCGCGTCGCTCTCCGGTTTCATCCGGATGCGCAGTTCGTCTTCGCCGAGTTCGTTGTAGCCCTTGATGTTCTGGACGCGGGCGTTCTTCAAGAGCTGGTAGCGCTCTTCCATCTTGCGGACCGCCCACTCAACAATACCAGCAGCCTTGGTCATGTCGGTAACCACGGGCACCATCAGGTGGGGGATCTCGCTGAACTGCGCCATCTCCACCATCTTTGGATCGACCAAGCAGAGTTGCAGTTCATCTGGTCGCTTGGTGTAGAGCCAACTCATGATGATGGTGTTCATGCACACGCTCTTGCCACTGCCGGTGGTACCAGCGATCAGCATGTGCGGCTGCTTGGTGAGGTCCAAGACCAGCGGCTCACCAGAGGCATCCTTGCCGAGGAACATTGGCAGACCCATGCCTGAGGCCGCAGGGCCGCTCATCAGTTCCTTCAAGCGCACTTGCTCGCGCTTGGGGTTGGGTACTTCAATACCCACCGCGCCGCTGCCGACGAGGTTGTTGATGATTCGAATATTCGGGGCCTTCAACTTACGTGCCAGGTCATCGGCGACGGGCTGCAGGCGTGCGGCACGGGTGCCCTCGGCAAGTTCCACGTGGTACAGCGTGACCACTGGACCGCTTTCGATCTGCTTGACCTCGCCTTCAATGTCATATTCGCGTAGGGCAGCGGTGAGCTTGGTGGCCTGCTCGCGAACAAACGTTTCCATCTCGGTTGAGAAGTTGCCGGTTGGCTCATCAAGGAGATCAATGCCCGGGAATTGGTAACCCTTGTAGTCCACGGTGCGCGGGATGTCTTCATCGCGCATGGCGGTCTTGGTGGGGACCTTGGCGATCCGCACCGGCAGCTTGGAAATCTTGGCCTTTAGCTCAGCATCGGACTGGACGGTACGAACTGGAACGGCAGCAGCGGTGTCAATGGCGTCATCGTCCTCTTCCTCTTCCTCTTCCTCATCTTCGTCTTCGTCCTCGTCCTCATCCTCATCTTCATCCTCATCCTCGTCCTCGTCCTCGTCCTCGTCCTCGTCTTCATCCTCATCACGCTTGGCGTCGGACGGATCGAGCACTTGAACGTTGTCGGCGGAGTCTTCGTCTTCCTCCAGTACTGCGCTACTCGCACGGGCGCCGGCGCGGCGCAGGGCAGGGGAGGTGTTGACCGCGCCACCCGCGAGTGCGGGCGTGGCGCGGTGCTTGCCGGTGAGCGATGCAAAGAAGCCGGCCCAGTCGTACTGCCAGATCGGCTCTAAGAACGAGAGCCCGCGCATGACTGCACCGGGAATTCGGAACACCACTTCGTCAGCAGCAACCACTGCACCAATCACGGTTGCGCACAGCAGAATGAGGCTGGCGGCAAATCCACTGAAGCGAGCAGCGAGTTGTGCTGCAGCCCACTGCGGGATCAGTCCGGCTTCAACTCCGGCCAATGGCCCAAGGCGTGGGAACCACAACGCATGCAGCGCGCCGGTAGCCAGCACCAAGATGGCCGCGCCGATCACGCGTAGCCACAGATGTTGCGCGCGAAATCCAAACGGAATGGCAGTGATGGCCGCCGCTGCAAGCAGCACGGCGAACCATGTTCCCCATCCGAAGATTGCATAGGTCCAGTACGCGATGGTGGCGCCCGCTTGACCCATGAGATTGGCAGCGGGCGTGTTGTGCACCGCGACGGCCTGCGACGGCCAGTCCGCGTGGTTGAACGAACCCAGCGCAAGCATCAGCGATGCAATGCCCAAGGCTGCCGCTACCCACGCGACGCGGGCGCGAAATTCGGGGCGATTCCAGAAGTGCGAAACGGTTGAAGTCGATGCGGTCTTCGAACGAGCCATATGTGGACTCCATCGGCAGTTTCGGGGGTATTTGGACGATCTTTGCGGACCTTTCCGTCCGCGGCTACCATCCCGCCGCTATGCACTTTGCGCTGATCGACATGATCCTTGAGCAGACCCCGGACCGAGTCCGAGCGGTGAAGCAGGTCACTCTGGCCGAGGAGTACCTCCAGGACCACTTCCCAACCTTCCAAGTGCTGCCCGGCGTGTTCATGCTGGAAGCCCTGGTGCAGGCTGCTCGGGCCCTGTTGGAGCAGCGCGGGCACCCCCGAATGGTGCTCGGCAGCGCCAAAGCCATGCGCTACGGCTCATTTGTCCGCCCCGGGGAGGCCCTGGAAGTGGATGTTCAGCTTGAGAAGGAACTGCCCGACGGCTCGTTCTTGTTCAAGGGCGTGGGCATTGTTCGCCGACATC
>JBILYM010000312.1:0-2988 GCA_044377725.1 Phycisphaerales bacterium | reverse complement strand
TCAATCTCACCTTGCATGCGTTCCAAGTAATCCGTGTTCACCATGTACACCAACGGCGCCGACTTGCGGGCCTCTTCTTGGCGTAATCCGGTGGCGGTTTCGTCAATGTCGCTGTACTCCAGTCGATTGACTCGACCGGACTCCGCTCGTTGACCAACAAACACGCGTGGAAGGTCGGCACTCCAAGCCACCAGAATGGCGGAAGTGATGGCGAACGCAGTCACCACCAGTGCCGCGCTGAGGTTGCATTCGTCGCGCAGCCAAAGCAATACCGGCGCAGTCTGTCGGGGCAATTTCCGACGAAGTCGCGTTCTCCTCACGGAGCGGCCGAAGCGAGTGGATTGTTGACCAAAGACCATATGGGTGCAGGTGCGAGCGAACGGCCGCTGAAGAGCAGCCATTTGAGTCTATCGGTCAGTGCGTCGCGCGCCCCACAGAGCGCGATACCATTCGGGTTCATGTCAGACTTCGCAGCAATCCTCTCACGTCCAAGCACTTTTTATCGGGTCGCTGTGGTTGCGTCGTGCCTACTGACGTCCTGCACTTTGCCGGACGCCGCTAGCGACAACAAGGCTCAGCCCGGGGATACCTTTCCGCCGGAAGTGGTGCTGAAGGGTTCGGCTGCCACTGAAGCAGTTGCAGGTATGCGCCAACCGACTGCGGGCTACCAAGCTCGCCCGTTGGTACCGGCAGTGGATCATGTTCGTTGGTCCGATGTTCCAATGGCCGTGCGTAATGTTGCCAGTCGGCAGTTCCTTGGCGTCCAATCGTTTGAGTCTGGTGCGGATCGCTGTGTGGCCACCGTGCTTGCAGCGGATGGTCAGGACGGAACGGTGACCGTGGAACGTGTCAGTAGCGGCGACTTCACCACTGTCGTGAACATTGGCGTCTTCCCCGATGCACAGCGGGACGAACTGTTCGCGAAGGCCTTTGCTGCGGAGATGTTGCGCCTCGGTGCGATTCCTCGACCGCAGTAACAATCACACCCGCGGAGCATGTGCGCTGGTTGTTGCAGTCAGCGCGCGTTCCAACATCCGTGCCGCGCGCAACAATCGGTCTTCCTCAAACGCATTCGCTTGTAACTGCACCCCGATCGGCAGATGCTTGCCGTTGCGTTCAGCAAATCCGGCTGGAATTGACACGCCGCAGATCCCGGCAATATTGGTGTTGACGGTGTAGACGTCGCACAGGTACATCGCAAGTGGATCCGAATTTGCACCGAATCCAAACGCGGGGGTCGGCGCGGTTGGACCAAGCAGCACATCGCAGGCAGTGAAAGCCTGATCAAATTCTTGCTTGATGCGCCGCCGTACTTGCAGGGCGCGCTTGTAGTAAGCGTCGTAATACCCGCTGGAAAGCATGTACGTGCCCAACATGATTCTGCGCTGCACTTCCGGGCCGAATCCTTCCGAACGCGAGCGAGCGTAAAGCGTAAATAGGTCTTCGCCAGGCTGCAATTGCGCGCGGTGTCCGTAGCGGATGCCGTCGTAGCGAGCCAGATTGCTGGACGCTTCTGCTGGCGCAATCACGTAGTAGGTGCTGATACCAACATCCGTTAACGGCAACTCAACAGAAACAATGGTTGCGCCCAGAGCGCGGTACGCGTCCGCTGCGGCGTTCACGGCAGCATTCACTTCACTGTCGTTGGCATCACTCATGTACTGCCGCGGAATACCGACGCGCAGTCCTTCGATTGGGCGGTCGACAGTCTTAGCAAGTTCGGTCGGCGGTCGGTCGGCAGTGGTGCTGTCGCGTTCATCAATGCCGCTCATGACATCAAGCATCAGCGCGGCATCGCGCACACTGCGTGTCATTGGGCCAATTTGGTCCAAGCTTGATCCAAATGCAACCAGTCCCCAACGCGAGATGCGACCGTAGGTTGGCTTCAGTCCAACGATCCCGCAGAATGACGCGGGTTGCCGAATCGAGCCGCCAGTATCGCTACCAATGGCGGCGGCGCACATCCCACCCGCTACGGCCGCTGCGCTTCCGGCGCTGCTGCCTCCGGGCACGCGGGTCTTATCCCATGGATTACGAACGGGTCCCCACTTGCAGTGCTCGCCTGACGAGCCCATGGCAAATTCATCCATGTTGGTCTTGCCCATCACCACCGCACCGGCGTGCGCAAGGCGCTCCACAGCGGTGGCATCGAATGGGGATCGATAGTTCTCAAGCATGCGGCTTGAGCACGTGGTTCGACCAAGCGTGGTGGCCACATTGTCTTTGATGGCAATGGGCATTCCCGCCAGTGGAGGCAATGGGCGTCCTGCTCGCGCGTCGCTATCAACACGTCGCGCCGCTTCCAAGGCGTGCTCGGCGAACACCTCATGGAAGGCATTGATCTCAGTGTTGCGCTCAGCGGTCACCGCCAGCATGCCCGCGCAGATCGATTCCGCGGTGGTGGTGCCAGCAGCCACGGCATCGCGCAGGGCGGTCATGTCGCTGGGCGTGTTGTATCCGGGTGTGTTGTGTGCGGGCGAAGTCATGTCAGTCTCCCTCTGCCAGAACCTTAGGTACCGCCAAGAATCGCCCCTCAACCGCCGGCGCATTCATCAGTACTGCCTCAATGGAGAGGCCTTCCACCGGAATATCAGCAGCCAATCGATTGTGGCTCTCAAATGGGTGCGCCATCGGCTCCACCCCAGTGAGGTCAACCGCGTCAAGTTGTGCAATATGCCCAAGCACCGCGGCGAGTTGCGTTCGGTACTCCTCAATACGCCCCGGGGCTACTTCCAACCGAGCGAGCTTGGCCACATGGGCCACTTGTGCCGTGGTGAGAGCGGCAGTCTTGGAATGGGGATTGTCTGGCATGGCGGATGAGTGTACGAAGCCGCGCTATCTTGGCGCATCCATGGCAAAGAGCGAACTTGCAATCGGCATTGATCTTGGCGGAACCAACATGAGCGTGGGCGTGGTTGATCGCCGCGGCAGGGTGGTGGCGCGTGCAAAGAAGAAGACCAAGGCGCAGGAGGGTCGCGATGTTGTCAT
>JBILYM010000311.1:0-2992 GCA_044377725.1 Phycisphaerales bacterium | reverse complement strand
CCGGGCTGCAGCATGATGCTGGCATACCAAGGTCCGCAACAGATCACTGGCGCCACCAAGGGTGCCGACTGCGGCACTGCCCTGCGCAAAGCGATCTACGCCACCACCGACGTCACGGTGACCGCTACCGAACTCAATAGTTGGGACCGCGGCTACGACGCTGCTGGCCAGCAGACGTGGGGCGCCGTCAAGGGCGCGTATCGATTCATCAAGGAATCGCCCGCAGTGAATACCGCACCGCATCCTGAACAACCAATGGGCGACGAAGCATCCATCGCCGCACCTGTACACGAGCCACAACGATGACGACACTGACACCGCATCCCGGCCGAAGACTTCGCGAAGCATGGCAACGCGGCACCGTCATGGTTCCCGGCGCATTCAATGCATTGGTGGCGCGCGCCGTGGCGCAGGCTGGATTCGAAGCGTGCTACATCTCTGGCGGCGCAACCGCCAATGCGTGCGGATATCCGGATATTGGGCTGGTCACCCTGACGGAAATGGCGCGCACCATCCGTGAAATCAGTGATGCATGCAAGCTTCCGGTCATCGCCGATGCCGACACTGGCTACGGCGAAGTGGAATGCTGCGTACGAACCGTGGTGGAATACGAACGCGCCGGCGCTGCTGCACTGCACGTCGAAGATCAGATCTTTCCAAAGCGCTGCGGTCACTTAGACGGCAAAGCGCTGATCAGCGCCGCTGCCATGGTGGACAAAGTCCGCGCCATGGCCAACTACCGGGTGAATCCCGACTTTGTGATCATTGCGCGCACCGATGCGGTGCATGTCACTGGCTTTGGCGATGCAGTCACGCGCGCCAATCTGTACCGCGAAGCAGGCGCGGACATGATCTTCCCGGAAGGTCTGCAGACCGAGAAGGAGTTTGCAGAGTTTGCCAAAGCATCACCCGGGCCACTGCTTGCCAACATGACCGAGTTCGGCAAGACCGCAGACATCTCCGCGGAACGATTCCAGGAACTTGGATACCAAGTAGTGATCTACCCGCTCAGCATGATGCGGCTCGCAATGGGCGAACTGACCCGCGGACTGGCTGCGCTCAAGCGCGATGGCAGTGTGCGCGAAAGCTTGCCGCGCATGCAGACGCGCAAAGAGTTGTACGAACTACTGGCCTACACGCCAGGCGAGCAGTGGAACTTCCCAAACGATCGGTAAATCCACGCCGTTACTGCTAGTTCACCACAATGTCGTAGTTCAGTTGCGTGGGATCAGTGGTGCTGCGGTACCACGAAACACCCACATCGTTGGGGCGCAGATTGCGCGTGCGCAACATGGGCGGCATGGGTGATTGCTCTTCAAGCTTCTTTGCTTTCGTACCCTTGGGCGGTTTGTTGGCAACCAATTCGATGGTGACTGGCTTGGTGTTCACCTCGTCATCGGGAACGGCAAAGTTGGCATCGTCAGCAGCATCCAGTTTCGTCACATAGCCATGCGAACTGCTGGTGTATTGAAACTTTGCCTCGCGCATTGCAACGCGTAATTCCGCAAGGTCCTTGGGGCGACCGCCCTTTGACCAAACATCACGCAAGCCTTCGGCCAAGAACTCCAATCGCCCACGTGCAGCCACGTATGCGCCGGGCTTGGCAACCTTGGCGTACTCCTTCCATCGTGCTTCAAAGCGCAGGACGTCCGACTCTGCGGCCAACGAAAATGCCTTACGCATCGCGTCGAACGGCTTGGTGCCGTCATTCAACAGCTTCAACATGGCGGTAAAAGAAGCGCCGTACTTGCCATCTTCGCCATAGACCAGAAATTGCACCATCGACCAACTTTGCATGTATTGCAAGCCAGCGTTGCCGTTACGGACATTGCCGTTCCAGCGCTGATCATCCATCTGCAGGAGATCCATAAATGGAATGTATTTGTCTTGATTAACAGCCCTACGCACTTGATCAACCACTTGCGGGCTCGCTTGGCCAATGATGACCGATGCGCCTTCTACTACCGACTCGCCGAAAAACTCTGCGAGACCTTCGTTGAGCCACGGCGGCATTTCATTGCCAAAGAATGCGTATGCAAACTGATGGAACCCTTCGTGCTGAATCACATGCTCAACGCGTTGTTTGGGAAGTCCTTCCACCCAAAATGCCAAGCCCGCCCCGCGTGGACTCACAAAGAACATTCCGCCCGAACCAGTGCCATTGATCCCGTACTGCGTGCGCAACGTGTCAAGGTAATCCTGCTGCTTGGCAAAGATCAGAACATTTGGATACTCGGGCGAGCGCTTGCGAAGACCTGACTGGGCGATGAGCTGCTTGGTGAACTCGCCGTACATGGTGTCAAGGTGATCCGCGTACTGCTTAGTCTGCGTAGACCCCAAGTCACTGCGAATGGTGTAGTAGCGACTGTTGGGAAGTTTTTTCCCAAGTGCCGGTGCGGTGCGGTCCCACCAGGTCCCAACGGCCTGTTGCGGAATGCTGCTTGCGGCGAGTGCTGCACGTATCGCGTGCGCGATCGGCGTTGTTTGCGCGGTGCCTGTCGCGTGCGCGACGGGCGCTGTCTGCGCGGTGCTCGCGCCAAGCAATGCTGCGACCAGTGCAGCGGCGGCAACGCCCATCACCATGACGGCGCCGCGTTGCAGGCTTGTCCGGAGCGGTGCAGGCACTATTTGAGGATAGATGGAGTTTTCACTGCGTCGCGGTTGCCCCGGCGGGAGATACGCCTTTACCGGACTCTCCGATTAATCCGGGGTGATTTCTCCAAAAAGACGTCACCTTGAACTTGCAATGGGGAAATTTCAGTGCATACTCTTCATAACCCTTTCTTCGGAAGAAGGGAGCCGTGAAAGGGCCAGCAACCACTCTGGTGGTCTGAGGTTTGTTTGAATTGGGAATAAGGGCCCGAATCAAACTGCTAAGGGACACTGGGAAAAGGGAACTCTCGTGTTTCGTTCGCTTCGAAAGAGGCGTCCGCCACAAGTGCTACCAGACTGGGTGCGAGGGATTGAAGGGAAAGGGAGACCGGCCGCGAAC
>JBILYM010000066.1:0-9029 GCA_044377725.1 Phycisphaerales bacterium | reverse complement strand
AACATCTTGTCATCAATGATGACCTTTCGGTCGCTACCAGCGGCAAGAATGTCGGCAAGATTGATGGATTGGCCATTGCCGATCGTGATGACCGCGTTGGCGCATGTTGTGAAAATGAGCGCCAGCGCCGGTGCAGCGATGGCAATGTGACTGGTCTGTAGTTTCATCCGGATTCTCCTAGCAGTTAAGGGCTCGATCGCGTGGCCTACAACAAGCAGAGCCACGATGGGAGCGGGAATCCGGCATGGTGCATCCGAGCAGCCCCCGAATCAATCGGCGGAAGTCGTTCGCAGGCATATTTGCAATGTTCACCCCTACTGCGTAGGGAAAGTTCCTGCGCGATGTTCGTGCGTTAGCCACCGCGCAAGCGGATGACTTCATTCACATCTTTATCGCCGCGGCCACTGACATTGATCACAATGATCGCCTCTGGGCGCATGGTGCGCGCAAGTTCCACTGCTGCATGCACTGCATGGCTTGTCTCCAGTGCAGGGATAATTCCCTCTGTACGTGCAAGCAAGTCGAAGGCATTGAGCGCCTCTGTATCCGTTGCGGCTACGTAGTGAACTCGTCCAGAATCCTTCCAATGGCTGTGCTCAGGACCAACGCCGGGGTAGTCAAGACCAGCACTGCAACTGTGCACATCAGCAGTCTGTCCGGACGGGTCTTGCAACACATAGCTCAGCGAGCCGTGCAGCACGCCTGGCGTTCCGTGAGAAAGTGGTGCTGCGTGGTTGCCAGCCTCTGGCCCGCGCCCGCCGGCTTCAACACCAACCAGTTTCACGCTTGAATCCCCAACAAACGGCGCAAAGATGCCCGCCGCGTTCGAGCCACCGCCGACGCATGCCACCACTGCGTCTGGCAGTCGCCCGTACCGCTCGATGCATTGCGCCCGACATTCGCGGCCGATCACGCTCTGGAAATCGCGCACGATCATCGGGAACGGATGCGGACCAACCACGCTGCCCAGGATGTAATGGGTCTCACCGACCGAGCCCATCCAATCACGCATCGCCTCATTGGTGGCATCCTTCAGCGTACGGCTGCCGGTGGTGACTTCATTCACCTTTGCACCCATGAGCCGCATGCGGAACACATTGAGCGACTGCCGGCGGATGTCTTCCGCGCCCATGTAAATCTCACAGGGCAGCCCGAAGTGCGCACACGCGGTGGCGGTGGCCACGCCGTGCTGACCAGCGCCGGTCTCAGCAATGATTCGCTTCTTACCCATGCGCATCGCTAAGAGCGCCTGGCCCATGGTGTTGTTGATCTTGTGTGCGCCGGTATGTGCAAGGTCTTCGCGCTTCAACACAATGCGTGCACCGCCAGCATGGGCGGTGAGGCGGGGCGCTTCAGTCAGCGGCGTCGCGCGTCCCACAAAGTCGCGCAGTAACTCGTCAAGCTCTGCCTCAAAGGACGGATCCGCCATCGCGGCGTGGTACGCAGCCTCAAGCTCTTCCAGCGCCGGCACCAGCGTCTCTGGCACATAGCGACCGCCGAAGCGACCGAAGCGGCCGCGGGAATCAGGAACGGATGGCGCGGTTTGCAGAGTGCTCATGGGAACAGTTTCGGTGGATGGCCAAGGTGCTCGCGGCGAGCGGTGAACAACACGGATCTGATCCTAGGCAGCCTCTGGAGCAGCCGGCGGACGGCGCTGAAACATGCTGCTAATCGGACCACTCAGCGCATATCCGGTCATGGCAATAGCGAGCGATTCATGGAACCACCACACGGCGATCGCCACCACTACCAGCATGGCGGCCATGGTTGGCAGTGACTTGCGGCCCTTCAGGTAGCGGTTCACAAAGTGCGGATAGCGCATCGGGCTCACCATGGCGAACGCGCACAGCAGTGTTGCCGCTGGAATGAACAGTGAACTGGTGGATCCGAAACCAGCCGGCAATTCTGCTTTCCACGTGACCAGCACCAAGTGTTGGTGGAGCAGGGTGAGGCTAGCCACTGCACCGCCGGCGCCGGGTGACGGAAGACCCTTGAACCACAAGTGGTCGTCTTCAGAAGCGCTGGAATTTTCAACATTGAAACGTGCCAAGCGCAGCGCGGTGCAGCAAATATAGATCGCAGCAATTGACCAGCACAGGCGCGGATAGAGGTTGCCAGTATCGGGACCAAGGATGGTGGCGCCGTCGCTCGGTCCGTAATACAAACTTACCAATCGCAACATCATGAAGGCTGGCGCAACACCAAAGGTCACCACGTCGGCAAGTGAATCAAGTTGCGCACCAAGATCGCTGGTTGAATGCGTGAGCCGCGCGAGCGAACCATCGACCGCATCGAAAGCCATGCCAAGGAACACCAACACGCCGGCAACGGTCAGCGGATGCCAACCAAACGGCGTCGGGCCGCCACCCTCGCCGGCGCGCGCGGAGTAATAAATGGCAGCGAACCCACACACCAGGTTCGCCATGGTCATCATGGTGGGAAGAACTTTGAGACCCGGAATTGGTCGACCCTTGCGGCGTCGCAGGCGTCCACGCATTCCGCGTGGGCGATCGGTGGGCGTTGTTTCGTTCACGCCGCCCCCGCTCAGTCCATCCATGCGCACGCCGGGCTTGGGTTCGGTCATGGCATCGTTGGCGCGGCGGGGCTTCATTGCTTGCTAGGTTCCATCGGCTTCGGTGCATCTTCTACTGGAAATGCACTGTCCGGAAGGTGTGGAATCATCACTAACACCGTACGTCGAGCGCGTGCGCCCGAGCGCTCTGGCGCTGCAAGAAGGGTGGCTGCGCCCAAGTTGACTACGCGAGCGCCGATCTTTCCGGACGCAGGCGCCGCATGAGGTGAGGGCGGGCCAATCAGTGTGGTGGCATCGCGGGCGCGAGCCGGGGCTTCGGCGTCGGTCTCTACAAATCCGTTGGCGTCACACGTCAGTAGCCAAGCCGTGCCGCGCTGCAACTCTAAGGACATATGGCAACTCTGCACTACGTCGCCGGCCAACTGATTCGCATTGTGCAGGACGCTTGCTTGCGCGGCTCCGGTGGCAAGTTGCGGCACCATCTCAACCGCAATACATGCACCGTCCTCCATCAACATTGGCCATGTGCGTGCCATCAGTTGCGCCTGCGTGCTGGAACGTTCGCGCGCAATGCCATCAATTTCCACCATGGCACTGCCGATCGGAACATTCACCAGCGGGCGCCACATGGTGGATGTGCCCAGCCACGTGCGCATCTCCAGAGCGCTGCCGCCGAGCGCGTCGCGGAGCGAATCCAACGTATCGGCATTCACCGCGCGGAGGATGAGTCCATTGGCGTTCAATGAAATCTCATCCGCCGTTGCTACCGCCGGTGCGCCGTAGGTCACGATCGCTTGATTGAATTGTTCGGTGTCAACACTGATCTGCCAGGTCAGTACTTCCAGGCCCACTTGTCCCGGTGCGATGCGGGTTCGTGATTGAACCACGGTGCGTCCGACACCCAGTTTTTCTGGCAATGGTGTTGCCTCAAAGGATCCGCGGTCGTCCGGTGTGCTTGACGCGGATTCGCCGTTTCCAGCGCATCCGGCGAGCGGGAGCACAGCAATCAATGCAGCGGCGACGGCGCGGGGGGCGCATCGCACGCGTTGCACGCATCTCATGCGTCAGTCTCGTCGGGCATCACATTCATGCGATCGATGAAGCGGCGCACATGTCCAAAGCCGCGCTTGGTGTGATGGAACGCCACGCGTGGGAGATGCACATGGTCATCCTCACCCTCGAGTGGTCCCATGTGCTGATCAACAGTGCCGCTCTTCACCAAGTGGCTGAATTCGTCATTCATCTGCTCTACCTGGCGCTTGGAGAGTGGACGCTTCACGCGAACCACGAACGTGTCACCGATGTAGCGCGAGCTGTGATAGCGATGGTAGAAACGAATGATTCGGCTCACTGCGTCAGCAGGGCTTGAGGCAATCTCATAGAGCGCGGTGTCTTCTTGAGAGATCCAACCCGCTTCCACTAAATTGTCTACGACTCCGGATTGCCAGCGCGGCCAGTAGTTGCCTGGTTTGCCATCCGGACCCGCGCCTTCCACCAAGACCACCGGCATGGGGTGACTCTTACCGGTCTGGATGAGCGTGAGAGTTTCAAAGATCTCATCCATCGTTCCAAAGCCGCCCGGGAAGCATGCCACTGCATCGGAATGACTCAGGAACATCAGCTTGCGCGTGAAGAAGTATTTGAAACTGATGAGTTTGGCGTCGCCCTTGATGATGTCGTTGGCGTTGGTTTCAAAGGGCAGGCGGATGGAAAGGCCAAAGCTTGATTCGCGGCTTGGTCCTTCATGCCCGGCCTTCATGATGCCCATGCCAGCGCCGGTGATGGCCATCCATCCCTCGGCGGCCATCAATCGTCCAAACTCGCGCGCCGCTGTGTAGTCCGGGTGTGTCTCCGGAGTCCGTGCGCTTCCAAAGATGGAGATCTTGCGCACGTGCTTCCAGCGGTTAAACACCCGGTACGCAGTGCGCATTTCACGCAGGGCGCGTTCCATTACTTTGACTTGACCAAGATCGGAGCCGTCTTCCAGAATGCGGAGCGAAGTGCGGACTAAGTCTTCCACCAGCGCAGTGCGCCGCGGTGAAGCATGCGCCCCAGGCGCTGCCTTGGCGGCGCTCTCAACCAACTGATCAATCATTGCAACCAACTCTGGACCAAAGCCGTTCTGTTCAGTTTCGTCGGAAGGCTCTGGGCGAGAGTGCTGCGGAGAATTGCGTGTCATCGTGTTTCGGTTATCGATTCTGCAGTTGGGGCGGGGGCAAGTACCGGGATCGGTGTCACCCGCGGTTGAGGATCCTGAATCGTACCGCCCACATCGATCACAAAGAACTGGTCGGTGACCACGCCGTACAGGTCACTCAGGAGTGGCAACTTGCCTCGATTACGAAAACGAAGCGCCAATGCACCGGAATCAGTACGGACTTCGCCAGTGCCTTCCAAGCGAAGAGTGCCCGAGGAAAGCTCAAGTTTCCGCAAGCGCAGCAGCGAATCCTCGATTTCAAAGTCCATGTCCGCTTGTTCCATCGCGGCGTTCAGTGGGAGCATCAACTGGGTCACTTGCAGGATGCTTAAGCCGAGTGGAAATTCCATCATCCGGCCATCAACTACGGCGATCTTGCCGGAGCCACGGCGTGAACGCTCTTCACCAAGTGTTCCTGCGACGTCGATCCGGCCGCGTAGCTGACCATCATTGGTGGACTGTTGCTGTGAATTTGCTCTGTCGTCGGTGATACCTGCAGCAGCACTGCGCATTCCTGCCGCGATGTAGCGACCGAACCCAATGTTGCTGCAGCTGACATGCATATTCCACTGTTCCGATGGAATAATCGATCCGTACGCAGCGATCCGTCCGCCGTACATGGATGCACTGAGGTCTTCCAACTCCACCATCGAGGTATCTGGATCAAAGAGCAACTCAGCAGCGATGGTGGTTGCGCGCCGACCCATGGCGTGCACTTGATCAAACTGCAAGCCAATGGTGCCGGCTGGTTGGCCACCATTGGTGGTCAGGTCAAAGTTGAGCGCGCCATCGATGCGGTCGAAGGTGATGCCGGCTTGGAAACGCGCATCAGAAATATTCAGGTCACCAATGATGGACACGAGCGGACTTCCAGTACGCGGCGTGTCAATCAAGATCCGCATTGAGTCGGTCCAAATGGGTGCCTGCGTGTCAAACTCAATTTGCTCGAGCGCGCGCCGTGCTGCCGGCGGCATGAGTGCTTGCAAGTCCGCAGAATTTCCTGCTACCAAAGCACGGGTTCGCAATTCGCCAAGAAACAGGCTTGATTCTGTCGAAGCCAACGCGCCGGTGATGGTGGCAGTGCCGCGGTCAAACGACACTTCAAGTTCATCCACTACCACACCCGATGGGCCAATCAGCAGCGATCCACTGCGTCGCAGTAGTTGGAAGGGAAGCTCATCGCGATCGCCGGCTATCCATGATGGCTCCAAGGCCACTGACCAACTATCGGTTTCATTACCACCCGGGAGTTCGAGCTGTACATCAATGGCGCCACGTAGACGCCAGTCGCGCATCAGGTCCTGCGCGGCAGTTGCACCGGTTGCTTCAAGTGCTCGGGCTACGAGCGGGCTAGTAATGGAAAGTGCTGCAATGCTCGCGTGAAAGTTGGGAGCTGGTCCGGAGATCACGCCATCAGCTTCTATAACCAGCGGCGTCTCATCAGTGTCTGGTCCGCGCAGTTCAACTCCGTCTAAGCGCAGTTCGCCGTTCCGGAAGTACATGTCGCCACACACCGGGTCAAGTTTCACGGATTGTGCCACGGTCAGCGATTTCACCCGCACATGCGCGTATGTGTCTTGGCCGATTGCGTCGCGGTTCCAAGTGACCTCGCCGTCAAAGGTCCCCACGGGGGTGAGTGCGTCCCATCCCTCTTCGATGCGCGCTACCTCGGGACCGTCGGTGAGACGCACTAAATCGCGTTCGATAGGAAAATCATTCAGGGTGATTTCCAGCGTTCCGCCCTTGCTTTCAAGATCGAATCCGCCTTCCGCCGCGACCGTTCCACCGCCGTGGCGTGCCTTGGCATTGCTAACAGTGACGTAACCTGCATCGGCGACAATCAGACCGTGCACGTCATCCAGCGTCATGCGGCCTGGCCAACTCAAGCCATTCTCGCGGAGCACGCCGGAAAGTTCAGCGGTTGGACGGATGGCGCCACCGTTCACTTGCACGTTGGTCGTGACGGCGTCGGATTCGTCGGGGCGGGTGAGTACGGTGCCGGTAGCGGAAATACTTCCTTCCAAACCGAGTTCAAGCAGGATCTCTGAAATCGGTGAGAACTTCACCCCCGGCCAGCCCACCGGTCGGTTGGTTCGATCCTCGAAACTGATTGGAATGGCAGCGAGCAGGGCGCGGGTGACCTTCTCGCCGTCCACCTTGAAGTCCAAGAAACTACGAACCAGGCGGGTGTCGTTGTAACGCGGCACTTCTAGGTGACCGCTCACCAGTCCTTGACCACCCGTGGGAGTGGAGATTTGAATGCCACCGTGAAGGAAGTCCACGCGCTCGTCCAAGATCAACAATTCGCCCTTGGCACGCATTGGGTATGGGAATGCATCAAGAACAACGCGCACCTCTTGAAGCTTGATGGGTCCAGTGACTTCAACACGCTCGCCGCCATCGCGCGGATGCTTGACAGTGAGGTCAACGCCAACGACTCCGCCTGGGCGGGTGGAATCATCCAAGATTCCTGCTGCATTCAGTGCCTTCCACGCATCATCAGCAAGCAGCGCGGCAAAGATGCGTGCTGGCGCTCCACGAATAGCGTTGACCAGTTTGCGATCAAGCGAAACGTCTGTCCCAAAGAGATGCAGGTTGTACGCGGGGTCTGCTCCAACGAGTTCAATCTCTCCATCAATCGTGAAGGCGGTCTGATCGCTGCCACGACCTTGAATTCCGCGCATCACCAAGAGATCGTTGGAGACTTCAACGGTCCCGCGCACATCCGACATGCGATAGGGGAATGCGGGGCTCTCAATGGTTCCATCAAGGAGCGTGAGTGTTCCGCGCAGTTCAATCGGTGCGGCAATCGCGCTGCCGTCTGCAGCGATTGATCCCTTGGGGCGTTTCGCACTGACTGAAATGTCCGCGGCCCAGTTGCGCGCACCAACCAACGCCAGCGCGCGTGCAGCCTCGATTGGCAATTCAATGCGGCGGGGCGTGCCATCGGCGGTGGGTCGAGCATCCGCCTTTGGAATCTGAACGGAAATCTCCCAGGCGGCCAGCGCTACCGAGCGTTGCAGCCACATGTCGTCTGGGTCAAGAGCACCCTGAATACCGCCAAACGATGCCAGGTCGCAATGAGCAGAGATTTCCAGTGGCACCGTGAACGCATCGGCACCGGGCATTCCCGGTGCAATGTTGACTCGCGTTGCTTCCACCTTCAAGTCATTGCCGCGAACGGTGATCTCTGCCGCGCCCATCAGCACCGTGACATCGCCGCGGATGGGAACAACCGTTCCATCAACGAGGCGTCCCCACTCAATCTGCCGAACGCTGTCTCGTTCCCGCAACGTGACATCCTTCAGAACGATGTCCGCTGATTGAACTGGCTGCGTTGTGCTGCCTTCAATGTGCGCTCGCTCAACCCGGCCGGTTAGTTCGGCGCGTGCGACCCAGCGCTGTGCCTGCGCGGGCAGCGCGCGCAGCAATTCTTTGTCGATGTTCAGGCCGCTGAGGTCAGCAGCGTATGCAAAGGTACTCTCGTTCCAAGTGCCATTCAGGCGGATGGCATTGTCGGAAACCGGCTTGTCGTCTTGTTGTTTCTGCTCAAGGCGGAACTCGTATACGTTGGGTTCGTCCACGCGATGTTGAAAGTCTGCGGCAAACTGTTGTGTAGAGCGGATGGAGACGGTGCCGCCCGTGGCAGATCCAATCTCCAAGCGCAGGTCGCTGAGCAGCGCGCTCTGTGGTTGTTGTACAGACTTGCCGCCGGTGGAGGCCTTTGGCCGTAATGCCAAGAAGTTGAAATCGCCGGGACGGTCGACGTGTTCAATGACACGCACGGTGAGCCCATCGATTTCCATATCGATGAGTTCAATGCGCCCAAGCAGCAAACTCCACGGCGAGAAGACCACGTCTGCGCGGCGCATGGTGCATATGGTGGCGGCCTCGCCTTCCCAGCCACGCGCGCGCAGGTCAAGGTCGCTGGCGATGATGCGATTCCAACCGTCCCACCGCACGCTCTTAATGCGAAGGTTGCCGCCGAATCGTTCGGAAAGCTGCGACTCCATCGCTTCGCGCAGAATGGTGGATTCGCGCAGCACCATCCACGCGGAGGCCATCAAGGCCATCACGCCCAGCAGCGCAATCAGTGCGACTGTGCGTTTACGAAACCGTTGTCGAATGCTTGAGGGCGCCAATTGCGGCGCGTGGCGCGCAATGGCCTCATCGGCACGACGTGCAAACTCCCCGGGCGCACGGCGCGCCATGGCCTCGATGCGGTCGAGGTGCATGTCGGGCATGTGCGGCTCGTCGCTGGGACGTTCGTCTTCGGGATGAGCAGGGTCGTGGCTCACG
>JBILYM010000310.1:0-3000 GCA_044377725.1 Phycisphaerales bacterium | reverse complement strand
TGCCCGTGGATGCCATCCACCATGTCAGGGCGATTCGCATGAAGGCAGAGGCAACATCAAGTTTGGCAAGTTCGCTGAAGCGCAGGTCAACCGACATGCGCATTCGGCTGACGGTCGTCATGGCGAACAGCACTTGCCGACCAGCCATCAGCCACAGTACGGCCGGGAGGCCTGGCAGAGCGGCCGCCGCGAAATGGCTCTCAAGCGTTGGCAACAAGCCGATCGTGCCCGCGGTTGCAATGGCGCTCAGCACCAGGAAGGTGGTTCCCCACCAGAACATGCGCCCGGCGGCGTTGTCATAGTCGGCGGAGCGAATGCTCGGCATGACCAGCGCAGTCCCGCCTGCGCGAAACAGCGCCGTCACTCCCATAATTCCAATCGCCACGGCGAACGTACCCACTTGCTCTTCAGTGAGGTACCAACCGACGATCACCTGTGACACCAATGCCGATAGTCGCGCTATCACGCTCGCGAGCGTGGTAGCAATGATGGCGATCGTGCGCTTTTGCTGAGAGTGGGGACTCATAGGGACGGTGCAGGCTCCCCCGGAAAGTCACGGAGAGTACGCGTTCATCTCAACGCATGACTTGACCGCCCCCCGACAGCGCATCACGTGTGGCGACGGCGCTCGGCGGCGCGGTAACTCTCGCGCGGTTGTTCAGGAACTGCATCCTTGCTCGCTGGCTTGAGGCCATTTTCTTGGAACGCGATACGGAAATTATCAAACGTAGTGCCGCTCAGAAATTCATTTATATTCCGCTGCGTTGCCACCAATTGGTCGTGCAGTGCACAGGGCTGACCGACACCGCAGATGCCGCCACCAAATGGGCACAGATTGCTGCGATCCTGGCGTTCGAAGAGGTCATAGACCTGCCGAAGGGTGATTTCGGAGGGTGCTCGCGCCAGGGCGTACCCACCGCCCGGTCCAGGGGAGCCGTTGACGAGATTGGCCTGCGAAAGCGCGGTAAGAATCTTGGCCACCATGGGTCTTGGAAGGCTGCGTTCATCGGCGATTTCAAAGGCGGATAGTCGGGTCTTGCCCTCGTCCCAGACTTCCGCAAGCCGGCTCATGGCGCCAATGGCGCGCTCAGTTTGCTTTCCGTACATGATTTCAGACCTTTCGTCGTTGAATTTGGATGTGTAGCACCGATTTGGCTCGGCCTGATGGCGATCTATTACAGAATTAAGGATATACTCTTCCGTGATTCGGCGAAAGGTCTTACTCCTGTAAATCCAAGAATTCTGCGCGGCAATATCACGACTTCTAGATCCGTATTTCAATGAACCCTTCGGAAACCCACCTGATGACGCATTCCTCCTCCGCCGGCGTGCTTGACCGCTTTTCCTATGACGATGCCATCGTGCGCAAGTTTGTGTTTGCGTCCATGCTTTGGGGGGTCGTGGGAATGTTGGTGGGCGTCATCGCCGCAGTGCAATTGACTATGCCCTCGGCCAATGTGCACGAGTGGCTGAGCTTTGGGCGACTGCGCCCGTTGCACACCAATGCAGTCATCTTTGCCTTTGCCGGCAATGCGATCTTTGCAGCGGTGTACTACTCGTCGCAGCGCTTACTGAAAGCGCGGATGTTGAGCGACGCGCTCAGCAACATTCACTTCTGGGGGTGGCAACTCATCATCGTCGCTGCGGCGGTCTCATTGCCGCTTGGGTTTACTCAAGGTAAGGAGTACGCAGAGTTAGAGTGGCCAATCGACATTGCGGTGGTATTGGTCTGGGTGGTATTCGCCGTCAATCTGTTCGGAACGATTGCAGTTCGCCGGGAACGTCACCTCTATGTAGCAGTGTGGTTCTATGTGGCAACCGTGGTTGCCATTGCGGTCCTGTACATCTTCAACAATCTTGCGATGCCGTCCGGTTGGACTAAGAGTTACTCCATCTACGCCGGTAGTCAAGACGCATTTATGCAGTGGTGGTATGGACACAATGCGGTGGCATTCTTCCTCACTACGCCATTCTTGGGGCTCATGTATTACTTCTTGCCAAAGGCCGCCGATCGTCCGGTGTTTAGCTACCGACTTTCGATCGTGCACTTCTGGTCGCTGGTCTTCCTCTATATATGGGCAGGTCCGCACCATCTGCACTACACCTCAATTCCCGACTGGGCTTCGACCCTGGGAATGCTGTTCAGCGTGATGTTGTGGATGCCGTCATGGGGCGGGATGATCAATGGACTGCTGACGCTGCGCGGTGCATGGGGCAAGGTCACCACCGATCCGGTTCTCAAGTTCTTTGTACTCGCCATCACGTTCTATGGCATGAGCACGTTCGAGGGCCCGCTCCTCAGCGTCAAGAGTGTGAATGCACTCAGCCACTACACCGATTGGACCATTGCCCACGTGCACGCGGGCACCTTGGGTTGGGTTGGATTCATGATATTTGGAATGGTCTATTGGCTTGCACCGCGACTGTTCCAGGCGCCGATCGCTCGTCCTTCGTGGGTGACGCTGCATTTCTGGCTGGCCACCCTGGGAATTGTCTTGTACATCATTCCTATCTATGCGGCCGGTTTGATGCAGGGTCTGAACTGGCGCGCCTTCAACTCTGATGGCGTGCTGCAGTATGACTTTCTTACGACGGTCACCAAGATGGTTCCGCTGTACTGGATTCGTACCGTTGGTGGAACGCTGTACTTAGTTGCCGCGATCATTGGCTGCATCAATTTGCTGATGACGTGGGCCAACCGGCCGCGCACCTATGAAGTTCCGGTCTATGAAGCGGCGCCCCTCTCTCGCGGTTGGCGTCCGCCAGCGGTGCCGCAATCCACTCTGCCTAAGGGAAGTGTCACTGACATTGGTCGAGCAGTGGATCGCTTCGCTGACCTGCGGTGGCACCGCAATCTTGAGGGTCTTCCGCTGGCATTCTCTGTGTGCGTGGCGGTGGCGATCGTTGTGGCAACACTCTTTGAAGTAGTGCCGATGTTCGCTATTCGTAGCGATATTCCGCGCATTGCTAGTGTCACACCACTGACGCCACTGGAGACCA
>JBILYM010000309.1:0-3001 GCA_044377725.1 Phycisphaerales bacterium | reverse complement strand
GCCCCGGTGTTCAGCGCGGGATTCAAATCATTTGCATTCACCTGCACGCGGCGACCAATGGTGGCCGGCGCAGTTGGCATGCCGCCATTGATGTTGCCTGGGAAATACCCGGTGGTGGCGTTGACTTCAGTGCGCGTTCCAAGCCCAGTTTGGCTGCCATTTAAGCCAGAAGAGTACGGATCTGAGCAGCCGATGCCCAAGTAAGTACCAGTACTTGACGCGTTGCATGCTCCACACAGGGTCCCCTGCAGCGCAGTGAACCCATGCTTGCCCCAGCCCATGCCGATCTGCTCAAAGCGACCGTTCTTGAGCCGGTACATATTCATGGGGATGAAGGGATGGCGGTTGTCAGGTGATGCAAACCACTCCAACTGCGCGGTGCCAATGTTGCAACTTGTAGTGCCGAACGCATACGCCATGATGGTGGCGCCGTTCTGAATAACGCTACCGTACTTCGAGACGTCGGGAATTGCACCAACGATGACATCGGGCGACCCGGTGCCGCCACCGCCACCGCCGCCGCCGCCCGTGCCGCCGAACGAGATGTTCATGATGCCCACGCCGCTGTTATTCGTTCCGTAGCCGCCGATCGCAACGCGGTAGGTGGTGCCGGCAACCAGTGTCGCAGTCGTGCTGCTCTGGAGGCTGCATGCGTCGTCATTGCAGGAGAGCACGGTGCCGGTTGGCGAACACGTGGACATCACTGCAAGGCGCGTGTCCCAACTTGCCAAGCCGCATGTTGTGAATGTGTAAAGACCATCGGTGGTCGGCGTGAACGTCCAGTACATCGCCTTGTAGATCGTGTGCGGGCCGCACGGTGCGTTGGACCCGAACACCAAGTTGGCGGTCGCGGAGGTGGTGTCATATGAGTTGTCGCCAAGTGCAGCGCCCGGCGCGGTGGCGCAGTCTGCCGATGCAGCCGCAGCACCGGCGGTGGAGTCGGCGATTGAATTCATCTGACCAACAACGATGGCGCTTGCACCG
The DNA here is from genome assembly GCA_044377725.1 of Phycisphaerales bacterium. Lineage (GTDB taxonomy): Bacteria > Planctomycetota > Phycisphaerae > Phycisphaerales > SM1A02 > UBA966. The sequence continues at coordinate 2,017 of JBILYM010000309.1, read as the reverse complement.
ACAAGTAGCGCGCCGAGGCTAATGCGGATCTTCATGTCGCAAAGTTTAGCCCAATATCTGACCAAGCCAAGCACTTATCCCGCAATTCATGCGGTGCGTCACCCGCAGCGTCCCTGGACGGCGCCTTCAAGCTGGACCTGAATGTCCTCCGATGTCACAGGTCAGAGCGCGAATGGAAACGTGCTCGGGTCGACGTCTTCTGTCGCCTCCGCATGCGCTGTCACCGCCTTCGTCTGGTCGAACCACACCCACTCATCGAACTGCCCCGGCAGCGATGCCTGAAAGTAATGACTGAGAATCTCAGTATCGGGTCGATAGATAACGCCGACTGCGCGTTCAAGGCGTGGTGACGCCAATGCTTCACGCAGCGCCGGGTCGCGCGCCGTTCGCAAAGGCAACATGAAACTCGGGACCTTCGATGCATGAAAGATGCTTTCATAACTATCGGGGTGCGATTCGCGTAATGCACGAACGCGCATCGGCTCGTCCCATCCTGAAGCGGCTGCCACGGTGCCGCAGTGCGTGCCCATTCCAATCAGGTATGCACCCGGACCGAACTCTTTGCGCGCAAGTTGTCCAAGGTTGATCTCGCCGCGATCAGTCATCTCTGTTGCACCGGCATGGCCAACATGCGAATTGTGGGCCCAAACAACCGCCCGCGATTCGTGGCCGCGATGGTCAAGTACGGCCTGTAGTGTTGAGAACATGTGTTCGTCTCGCAGATTCCATGACTCCCGCGCGCCGTAGTACATGGCTCGGTAGTACCGCTCGGCCTGGCGCACCACTGCCGCATTTCGTCGCGCATCGAACAGGGGATCGCGGGTGCGTATTGGATCCGTGAGACGCATTTCAAGCATGCTGGTCAACATCTCGACGGCCTCCCGTTCGCAGCCCTTCAATCGACCGCTTGAGGTGGCTCGGCCGTATGTTGCGGGGTCGCTTTCCCATGGCGAGAAACACCCGTAACGAACCCGCGCAGCCGCAGCTGCGGTTGGATCTGCGCGATCAAGGAACTCCAACACTGCAGAAATGGACTTGCCTAGGCTGTAGAGATCCAAGCCATAGATTGCAACATCGCTATCGCTGGCCAGCGGGCGCAGGTTGCGCGCGGCTAGCCAGTCAACGAACTCAGCGGTTTCCCGATTGCGCCACATCCACACCGGGAAGCGGGTGAACGCTGCACTGCACTCAGCGGCGGTCGCCTTCCCGTGCACATGGCGATCAATGACTGCAACATCAGGCCAGTCACCCTCAATCGCCACAATACTGAAACCTCGTTTGGCGATCAGTTCACGAGTGATTCGGTTGCGAAATCGGTAGAACTCCGATGTCCCGTGCGTTGACTCTCCGATCATCACTACGCGCGCGTCGCCAATCCGGGCGAGGAGCGTATCAATCGAAGTGGTCTCAAGGTCGATGATCGGTTCACAAGCCGCCGCGATTGCCTTTGCCATCCGTTCTCGCGAATCGGTATGGAGAAGCACAGGCGGCACGGCACGTTGTGCTGCAATGGGATGACCATCCGCGGCCCATCCTTCGGTTCCAATCAATGGCACGAACCGAACTTGACCGAGCGAGTCACGTTCGAACTGGTTCTCGCCAGTGCGCTCGATTTTTAGCAGCTCCTGCGTGCGCGGTTCATGGCCGACAGGAATGATCAGCCGCCCCCCGATGCATAGTTGTCGAAGAAGTGGCTCAGGAACATCCGGTCCGCCGGCAGAAACGATGATTACATCAAATGGAGCGTGGGCTGGACATCCAATGGAACCGTCGCCTTGCAGCACGGTGACGTTGCGGTAGCCAAGCATCCGCAATCGTGATCGCGCCACATCGGCGAGCGAGCGATGCCACTCAATGGCGTGTACATGTTGGGCAATTCGACTCAAAACAGCGCTTGCGTACCCGGATCCTGCACCAATCTCCAGAACAGTATCGCCCGGACGAACATGCGCGGCCTCAATCATGAGTGCCACAATGTAAGGCTGGGAGATTGTCTGTCCATCCTCAATCGGAAGCG
>JBILYM010000308.1:0-3002 GCA_044377725.1 Phycisphaerales bacterium | reverse complement strand
ACCTTCCTGCGTGTTCATCGGTAGGAATGTCACCTAGTTAGAGCGAGCAACCCATGTCCAACACCACTCTCGAAAACGTAGAAGGCCAAGTGAAATGGTTCGACCCCCGCAAGGGATTCGGATTCATTGTTGGACCTCAAGGCCAGGACATCTTTGTTCACTTCTCCGTCATCGATCAAGAGGGCGGATTCCGCACTCTGAATGACGCTGAGATGGTCGTCTATTCCGCGACTGAGGGTGCTAAGGGATGGGCCGCCACCAAGGCTCGTTCGCTGACTCGCGTCCCAGCCGCTGGCAGCGGGACATGATCCGTCGCTCAACGCGGCGCGTCTGATGCATATTGAACTGTTTAGCTCCCTGCTTTACGCGGGACTATTCCCTGCCCGACACCTGCGCGTGTCGGGCGTTCTTGTTGATACGGGTGCCACCGCCACCATCGCCACGCTCGGGATGCCGTGGCAGGCAGCTTCCGTAAAAACTGCCTCCGTCGAATCGCTGCCCGGATGGGCCGTGATCGCCTTGGCACTCGGTAGCGCGCTCTGCATCGTTGCGCTCGCCTGGTGGATTCCCTACCGCATGATGCGTGTGCAACGAACGCAAGTGCGGAACGCTGAACGCGCAGCGGCGGAGAGCGCGCGCAATGCCGAGATTGCTTCGATGACCCGCGGACTGGCACACGAAATCAAGAATCCACTCTCCACCGTGGTATTGAACGCCCAACTGCTGCGCGAGGAAATCCTGGACTCGCCGCTTGATGAAACCGATCGCGCCAGCATGTCGCGTCGAGTGGACACCCTGGCGCGCGAAGCCGCACGCCTGCGCGACATTCTCACTGACTTCCTGCGTTACGCGGGGCGAATGCAACTTGATCGGCGGCACTGCGATCTTCGCGATGCCGTTACCGAAATCAGCGACTTCTTCATGCCGCAAGCGGAGCAAGCGGGTGTTCGATTCGTCGTCGATACGGACCGGCATCCGGTCATTGTTGACGCTGACCCTTCGCTACTGAAGCAAGCGCTGCTCAATTTGCTCCTGAACTCCGTGCAGGCCATGCAAGATCTGCCCGAAGACCGCGCCCGGACACTGCAACTTTCGGTGTACGCCGATCCGCCCGAAAGCCGGACCGAGAACCCCCGCTGTGCTGCCATTGATGTGGAGGACACTGGCCCAGGATTGACCCAGAAGATGCGCCAACACGCCTTTGAGCCGTATCACACCACCAAGCCGGGCGGAAATGGACTCGGCCTAGCCACCGCGCGGCGCATTGTGGAGGCGCATGGTGGGAGTATCGAAGCGCTTGATGCAATCGATGGCCATGGGGCGCGCTTTCGCATCACCCTGCCACTCGCCGAGACGGCGGCCGACGCAGCAGCGCCGCGCTGATTGCGCGGTAACTGCGCTTAGTCCAACCAGTCTTTTGCCTTCAGTCGCTGCGGCACATACGTCTCAGTGACGTAGGAGATGTCCTTGGTAATCAAGGACTCCACTTCCATCTTGAATCCGTTGTTGAGCATCCCATCGATCTCGCGCTGCCAACCCTTATGACCTTGAAACCATGGGTACGCGGCAATTTCCTTGGCACGCTTGATGTCGGTGTCATTCAGCGCAATCTGCACATCATCACTGAGGCCACACGTGCGGTAGTCACTCGCGCGAATACCCAAGTACTTAACGTCCGGAATCGCCAAGCGCTCACTCTCGAACGCCAAGGAGATACTGCCCTGCTTGATCACGCTGTAGATGTAGTGCCCCCATGGGTCGCAGTCGAGCAAGCAGTACACCGGCAGCCCAAGTTCTTCATTCAGTCGACGCAACAAGCGACGCACTCCGCGCGGCGGCTGACCACCGCCTTCGGTCAAGATGCAATTATGCTTCTCCCAGAAGCGATCCTCGTTGAAGCGACTCCAAACGGTGTTCTTCTCAACATGCAGAACGAACTTGGCGTCACACTTCTTGAACTTGATCACGTCTGGTTCCACGATCGACGGGATGGCATAGCCGCCTGATCCCATGCGTCGGCAGTCGATTTCATCACCCGAGTCGATGATGGTGATATTGCCCACCATCGTGCCCGCCTTCTTGGCAAAGATGTGCAACTCTTCACGCAGCGCCGCAAGCGACACTTCCAGGTCTTCCAAGATTCCGTCTGACTCATCCTGATCAGCGAAGGTCTTCTCCTTCGTGCCAGCCACGGTGTGCAGGCCCTTATAGAACATTCCACGCAAACTGAGCGTCTTCTCTGCTGCAATCAAGTCCTTGATACTTGATGAGTGCAGCATGGTCTGCATGAAACTCTTCGCCTGACTCAAGTTGAACAGCCCGCGCTCTTGCGCAGCGGGACCCATTTGCAGGATGCCCTTCTTCTTGTTCCAGAGCGTGTTGCTCTTGGTGCGCGTGGGAACGCGAACCGTCGGCTCATTCCCTGCCAGCGAACGTTTCGCCACATCGGTAGCGAGTGTCACAATCTTCTTCTCAGTGGCGGCGTCGCGCTCCTTCTTGGTGCGAGCGGGCGCGCTTGGTGTCTTCTGCTTTGCCATGGGGTCGTTCCTATTTCGTAACTAGATGATCAATGATGATCAGAATGATCAGAAGAGACGCGGGCCGTCATTACTTGGCTTGCCGCCGCCAGGCTTGCGGCTCGCCGCCTTGGCTGCGCGCGCACGAAGCTCTGCTCTGGCTGCTGATTCTGGAGCCTGCTTGACAGTTCGCTTGGGGCTCGCTGCGGCATCGGGTTTGGACTTGCCCTTGCTTCGGGACGGAGCGTCTCCCTTGCTCGTGGGCTGACGAGTCGCACCCTTGGTGGTTGCGCCGGCCTGGCGCGTCTGCTTTTTATTGCTGTTACCAAAGTCCAGCGGCGCAAACGGTGTGGAGGAAAGCTGCGCCACCGCCGGAGCAATCGCCTCGTGCACAATCAGCACGCCTTCATCGTCCGGTCCAGATGGTTCTTCATCCTTGATGACCTTGCCGTCTTCGTCAAGCACTTGATCGGCGACTGCGGTGCG
>JBILYM010000307.1:0-3006 GCA_044377725.1 Phycisphaerales bacterium | reverse complement strand
CCATGTTCATCTTGGAACTGGTGATACTGAAAGTTGCCGGACGGATTGGCATGGGGCAAGTGGTCATGATGCTGGTGGGCGTGCCGTTGATGCTGGTCCCCGGCCTGATCATCAACTGGTGGCGACTGCGAACGCATCGACGCCGCTTTGATCGACGCATGGTGACCAAGGGATATTTCTCCATGCGCCGCGAACTGGCACAGGCGCGCGCGCTGCAAATGGCGCTGTTTCCGAAGCCCGTTCGCGCTGCGCATCTGGAGTTTGATTTCACGTACATGCCTGCCAATGAAGTGGGTGGTGACTTCATCCACGCGAGTATTACCGAGAGCGGACGCGTTGACATTGTCATGATGGACGTGACTGGCCACGGAATGGCCAGCGCGCTGACGGTTGCGCGGCTCTCTGGTGAAGTGGAACGATTACTCGCCGAAGATCCGGACATTGCGCCCGGATCTGTGTTGCGCGCATTGAATCGATACGCCACACTGACACTGGCCAAACACAGCGTGTACCTCACCGCGGTTGCAATTCAAGTGGAACCTGCCACCGGGGTGATTCGATACGCCAACGCTGGTCATCCGCCGGCGTGGGTGCGGCGCGGTGATGGCAAGGTGGAGCGATTTGATTCCACCACCTTCCTGCTCGGCGCGGTTTCCGATGCTGACTTTGAAGATGACGAGATGGAGATCGTTCTGACCGCGGCCGATGTATTGGTGTTGGTCACCGATGGAGTGCACGAATCGATCGATCGCGCAGGTAGACAATTTGGCTTGCAGCGCCTGCAGGATGCGCTGGGACGAACGCCCGCGCCGGAGCGTTGGTCGGCGCATCTCACGCAGGCGGTCGAGCAGTGGTCCGGTCGCATTGGCGATGATGACGTGCTGGTTGCCACCGTGCGCACACCCCTGGCAGCCCCGCGACTCCCAAAGACGCGCTCGTTTGCTGAAGATATTGAGATGGAGACCACGCTTGGTATGAGCCGCGTGCCCACGATGAGCAATGAGCACGCTGTTTCCGCTGGTACGCATGTCGCGAATTCCGCCGTGCCGGAGGGTGTCGAGGCCACTCCGTGAATGCGTTGATTCCGTGGATGGAACGAGCGGCGCGCGTGGCACTCCGCGGCCATGGTCAAGCAGAACCAAACCCGATGGTCGGATGCGTGATCCTGGATAGCAGCGGCAACTTTGTTGCCGAGGGCTATCACCATCGCTGCGGCGGAGCACACGCGGAGGTGGATGCGTTGCGCCACGCGGGTGGGCGGGCGCGTAACGGAACAGCGATTGTCACTCTTGAGCCGTGCAATCACCACGGACGCACTGGCCCGTGTAGCCAGGCGCTGTTGAACGCGGGCGTGGCGCGGGTGGCGTATGGATGTTGCGACCCGAATCCGAAAGCTGCTGGTGGCGGCGACATGTTGCGCGCTGCTGGTGTCGATGCGTTCCACCTGCCGTGCGCAGCGGCGGAGCGGGTGACCGCGCCGTTTCTCCATCGCGTTCGTACTGGCCTTCCGTGGGTGATTGCCAAGTGGGCGCAGTCGGCGGATGGTCGTATTGCAACGCGAGCGGGAGAGCCGCGCTGGATCAGTGGTCTGGAAAGCCGCGCGATGGTGCACCGCGAACGCAGTCGCGTCGATGCGATTCTCACTGGTATGGGGACAGTACTTACTGATGATCCCCTGCTCACCGTGCGTGAGGTGCGCGCGGCGCGCACGCCGGTGCGCGTGGTGTGGGATCCGCGCCTCACTATTGGCCTTGATCGCGCATTGATTCGCACCGCGCGCGAAACACCGACGGTGGTGGCTTGTACGCCGGAAGCGCTTGTGGCACGAAATGCGCACGCCAACACGCTGCGCGAGTACGGCGTTGAAGTGCGCGCGGCTGACGGACTTCGCGCGCTGCTTGCTTCACTCCGAACGCAGTGTGCAACGCTTCCAGCTGGCGACCGTGCCGGTGCATCCACCGTATTGGTGGAGGCGGGGGCGGGACTCGTTCGATCATTGCATGCTGAAGGACTGATCAATGATGCGTGGGTATTCACCGCACCGCACATGATCGGCGATGCGGGACCGCGAAGTATGGCGCCGATGAGCGCGGCAGACTTGGCGGGTTTGCCATGCATATGGCACGGGACGCGCGGGGTGGATGCGGTGGAAGTCCGTCGAGTGAGCGGCGGGTGATGCGGGGTGCGGGGAGCGCGTGATGTTAAGAGCGCGTGATGCTGAGTGTGAGTGATGCCAGCGGCGCCGTACTTGTTACCGATTCCCTTGATACGCAGCAGCATCAATAGCAAGATCAAAGCCCTTCGGGAAAACCCGCAGCACTCCGTCGTCACTATCAATTGCCCACTGACCGTCGGGCTCATGAGCAAGTCGAACGCGCGCAAGCTGCACGCCACCAGCTCCAAAGAGGGTGAATTCACCAATCCGCAGCGCTTCCGGCATGCGCTGAAATGCAACTGCCGGCGCACGCGCTTCGCACAGTTGTGCAAGGAGTTTCCGGGCGCGTTCGGTGCTTGCGGGGCGAGGATCGGCGTCTGGAGTGATGATGTTCCAGCCATCAAGGGTGCGTTCGAGGCGGAAGGTTGGCGCAAGCGGGGAGCCGAGAGTGGAGGCAGCGGCATCATTCAATCCGGTGGGATCAAACGCAGTGAATGTCACCGCGCGTACGTCGGCTTGCATGACGTCGGTGCCGCGCGGGTCAACAAAGAATGCCGGCGGTGGAAAGAGTGCCGCCAATGCTTTGGTTCCAAGTTGCACCACCGTTTCGCGATCGGCGATACGCCCGAACCGTTCCTGTGCACCTTCGGCGGCGGTCACACCAACATCAATCGCGCCAATGGTGTTAGCGGATGATAACGCAGACGCCACGTTCTCTACATACAAACGCACGCTGCGCTCCGGAGCGGAAAGGCCGAAGGTGCTCCAGTCGTTTGGACGGTCGGTGACGAACGCATCCGCCTGTGCGCGCGCAAGTGCTTCCACGTATCCGCGCACTGCGTCGGCGTCGG
>JBILYM010000065.1:0-9067 GCA_044377725.1 Phycisphaerales bacterium | reverse complement strand
GCCATGCGGTATGGTCGTGAATCATCCGCTTCATGCATCGCAATGATCTTTGCACGAGCAACCCCGTGCAACATGATGTCATGCCGGCCATCAGGCAGGCGCTGATGCTGAACGATTCGGCCCACGCATACCACCGGCCGGAGCGCGGGCGCGCCTCCATACGAATCACGCCATGCCTCACCTGCAAAGGTTGCCATCGCAATCGGCGCCGCATGTTCAAATTTGCCAGTCAGTGAAGCTCCCAGCGCATCAACCACCATGCTCCGATAGCGCGGCTCAAACACATGCAGTGGCTGTAATGCGTGCGGCAGCAACGACACGGTTGGCAGCGGGAAGAGCGCTACCGGCTGCGAAAAGTCAACTGCATCGGCGTCGAACATGCACTGAATACTAGGCAGTCCACGCTCACGGCGTTCGAGTGCGAAGCTCAATACAACCCTCGCCACTCTCGCGCCGAATATCCCGGCGACGGCTGACTACCTCGCGCCATGCGTCGAGTACGCCAAGCCGCTCCAACGTGGCAACCGCCGTGCTCCCCAGGAGGTCGCATTCTGCAGCAGGAACCAAGCCATCGGAGAGGATCTTCATGCGACGCCACAGTTCTCGGCGCTGGCTGCGCAGCGGGTTGGAGGCGTCCACCAGTCGGTCGTGGGTGGCCCGCTCTTCTTCACCCATGAAAGCAATCGGCGGCGCTTCAAGTACGGCGGTGCCAAGGCGACCCCACTCCTGCCAAAAGCCAGCCAGATCAGCCACTGTTGCCGAACGCCGCTGCATGCGGGGTACTACAAACGGCAAGCCAAAGAGATCAACGTCTGCGCCACCAGCGGCGCGACGCAGGTCAAGCAAGCGGCGCACGTTCGCCAGCGCATCTTCATAGCGATCGAATCCCATGGTGTCGCGGTATGTGTGCGCGCACGCCGCATGCAGTTCCACGCTGACAACATCAACGCCAGCATCAACCATCGCGCCAATCACTCCGGACGACGCCAGCAATTCGGTACGCACATGCACCGCGCGCACTCCCGCATTCTTTGCCATGCGAATGAACGTCGGAAGCTCTTGATGACGCATCGGATCACCCAGGCCAGCAAAGCTGATGACCACATCGCGCGCGTCAACCAACTGTTCCAGAATGCGTTCCATAAGCGCATGGGTCATCGGTGGTCGCTGAATAGTTCCATAGCGATGCGGACTTGCACTGCCGTTGGCAAATCGACCGGTGCACAACTCAATCAGTAAGTGCTGCGGAGCAAATGTCGGCAGCGCTGCATATTGCCGCTCCAATGCTGGAATAATTTCCGTCCACCCTGGAAATGCACTGCCACTTTCCGGCAGGATCGGCTCCAGTCCACGACGCATTCGCAGCTTGGAACGCGGCGAATCAAAGATGGCGCGCACGGTTGCGATGCGTGCAGCAAACGGCGCGTGCACCACCCACCGCGGCGAACTGCGCAAGTCGTAATTCCACTTACCGCGCAGCCCCGCCATGGCTCCCACCGTTGCGCCCGGACCTCGCTCCGCCAACGAACGCAGTGCGTCAACACCAGCAGCGCACGGCGAAAGCCCCGGCGGAGCATCGCCAAAGACCACGCCACGGCGGCCGACCGCCTCAAAGCGAGTGGCTACATCCTCAATGCCAGCACCTCCGTCAATGAGCACCAATGGCCAATCGGCGCCAATGATCATCGCACCGTCAATTCGACGCGCCGCAAGACAATCAGCAATCGCATGCGGAGCCAACATCTCATCAAAGACGGTTGAGCCACCGATGCCGCCACCCCACATGGAATCGCACCACAATCGACTTGCAGCAATGGATTGCCACTCCGGCCCACGGAGCGGACACGTGCACGCTTCTACTTCTACCGGAACGCGCACACGAACATTTCCAATCAGATCCTTCATGGCATCTGGGGCATCGGTCAGAACAATAATGCGCTCAATGCACTGCGCGCTGGCCATGCGTTCAATGGTGCGCACCAGTACCGGTCGACCACCAAATTCGCTATCCAAGTGGCGCGGCACGCCGGTACCACCAAACTGCGAATCAGCAACAATCAGTCCAACAATGGAGCGCGCTTGACGCGCGGGGCCTACATCAATGTCAATGCGTGGCGCTGGTAAACGACGCGGCAGTGGTAGCGGTCGACGAACCACAGCATGTCGCAAAAGCACTTCGCTGATCGACATTTCTGTTGCGTCCGCAACGACTCCTGCACCCGCATCAAGAACCCGCAGCCCGGCTTCGCGATCAGCACTCACAAAGGCGCGCACGCGGCGCATAGCCGAGTCATGAAATTCACGGCGCTGCATTCCAAGGCGCCACTCCAGTGTCGCAAGTGTGGTGAACGGGTTGAGTTGCGCGCTCCACGCGGAATCCAACGCGGTGCCACGGACATGCCACACCCCATCAAGCCCCAGCGGATCGACGCCAACCAATGCCACCGGATCACAACCAATATGTCGAAGCAATCGATGCGCACGCTCCTCCGCACGACCAGCGCCCAATGAACCAAATTGCGCGGAGTCACTACCGCCTTCACCAGTGAGACGCATCGGCCCACTCCACCAACGCGACGCTGCTGACTCCAGCACCGCAGGTGCAAAGAGCGTGGTGCTGGAAAGCAGGCGTCCGGGCAGCTGCCCAAGAATGGCCTCCAAGTCCGGCTCCTCAACACCAAGCACTACCGCATCCGGCGCAATCCCTGCCGCAACCAGCGGCCGAAGTGCCCCAGTCGTGCACACCATGATGTACTTACTGCGCGGCCCCGGATCGGCAAGTGCCGGGAGCGCCTGCGCGAGTGACGGCCCCTCGGCTACCAATATTCCCAATGAACCAGTGCACGCTCCGGAAAGATCCGCAACTCCATCAAGATGCTGGGCAGTGGGAACCGAAGCCATGACCGCTATAGGCTACGAGCGCGGCAGACCGAGTGCATAAGGCACCTCACCCCGCACATCCCCACTGTGAACATTGAACTTCCATCCACACCGCTCTTCACCGCGCTCTTTGCTGAAAGCCCATGGACGCTGGCCTTTCCCATACTCGTCGTGGCCGCCGCGCTCGCATGGTGGGGGGCGCGCACCGACCGCGTTCGTGCCATCTTGGCGGGCGTGGCCATGATGTTGTGCGCTGCGGCAATTCTTGCGCTCGCGGCAGTACAAGTTTCGCCAGGCGAGCACGCACGCGAGACCGTTCAAGCCATGGTGGCGGCCGCAGAGTCCGCCGATCTGCAGCGATTCCAGGCGTGCTTTGCACCCGACGCATCGATGCACTACGGCGGCCCAGAGAGCCCGGGCGATGACATGGAACGATTGATGCGAGCGGCTGAAAGCCTCAAGGGAAAGCACCGTATCGAATCAAACTCCGTCACGGAACTTTCCATTGCCACCAAGGATTCCGAATGCGGCATCGTGCTGCTTGGCTGCCGCACCACCACCGCTTCCAGCTATGCAGCCGTTCCCACGCGCTGGTGGATCGAAGTCCGCCGCCAAGCAGACGGCGCGTGGCTGATTGAACGCCTCGCGTGGATCGAATTACTGAATCAAGTGCCCGCGCGGGGCACGCTCTGACGGTTACTTGCTCTGCACCGCCGCCGCTACTTCGCGCACCGCGCGCTCGATACCAGCAGCATCAACATCACGATGCGTCACCGCACGAACGCGCTGCGGATCGAGCCCCATCATTCGAATACCCCTGGATTCCAAGCGCGCACACAGCGCCTGCGCGGTGCCGATCGATGGATCGACATGGAAGAACACCATGTTGGTGGGCGTTTCTTCAGCACTGACATGTGGGCGCAATCCGCGCAGCGCAGAAATTCCACGCGCAAAGGCCTTCGCGTTCGCGTGGTCGTGCGCCAGGCGATCAACGTTGTGCTCCAGTGCAAAGATCGCCGCGGCGGCAAGCAAGCCACTTTGGCGCATACCGCCTCCAAACATCTTGCGAAACCGACGCGCGCGTTCGATGAACGCTGCCGGACCAACCAAGGCGCTGCCAACCGGACATCCCAGTCCCTTGGAAAAGCACACGCTCAACGTGTCGGCATGTTTGGCAAAAGTCGCCGCCGAGTAACCACCAGCCACGCACGCGTTAAAGAGACGCGCGCCGTCAACATGCACATGGAGACCGTGGGCGTGCGCTTCACGCGCCACCCGCTCCCAACGATCCATGCCCCACACCGTGCCGCCCCCGCGGTTCTGCGTATTTTCGGCAACCAGCATCTTGCTCACCGGGTGGTGAATATTGCGGGTTCGAACGGCCGCGGTCACATCGTCAGCATCAAACAACCCACCATCCCCGCGCACGGTCCGCACCATGGCGCCACTCAACGCAGCGGGCCCGCCGGTTTCGTAGTGAATGATGTGACTCTCTTCATGCGCAATGATCTCGTCGCCAGCGCCGCACGCCACGCGAATCGCCAGCTGGTTTGCCATAGTTCCACTGGGAACGAACACCGCCGCTTCTTTCCCAAGACGCGCGGCGATCATCGCTTCTAAGCGCGCGACGGTCGGCTCATCACCAAGGACATCATCACCAAGCGGAGCGGAGCGCATGGCGTCCCACATGGCCGCGCAGGGCTGAGTCACCGTGTCCGAGCGAAGATCAACCGAATGTTCAGCGTTGTTATGCATACCTATCACTCTTCATAGTCACGTGCCGCGCATCAGAAATTCAGCGCGTGCATGTCTGCTGGAACAAACTTGCCGTCCTTGCGCACAATCTCTCCATCAAACGCCACCGTTCCGCCGCCGTATTCCGGGCGCTGAATGCACACCAAATCCCAATGGATTTCGCTGCGATTGCCATTCTCAGTTTCCTCGTAGCAGCGGCCCGGCGTGAAGTGGAAACTGCCGGCGATCTTCTCATCAAACAGAATGTCCTTCATCGGATGCATGATCAGCGGATTGAAGCCAAGCGCAAACTCGCCGATGTAGCGTGCGCCCTCGTCAGTATCGAAGATCGCTTCCAGTTCCTTCTGATTCTGATCTGCCCAGCACTTCACCACTCGTCCCTTGGAGAATTCCAAGCCGATGTTCGTGAAGCTGATGCCGTTGAACAGCGTGGGTGTGTTGTATTGCAGAATGCCCTCAACACTGTCGCGCACTGGCGCGGTGAAGCACTCGCCATCTGGAATATTGCGCTCGCCGCAGCACGGAACCACGCCAATTCCTTTGATTGAGAAGTGCAGATCCGTCTTTCCCGGTCCCTTGATATGCACCTTGTCGCACGCCTGCATGCGCTTCTTCAGTGGCTGCACGTCGCGGTCCATCTTTGCGTAGTCCACCAAGCAGACATCAAAGTAGAACTTCTCAAAGTCCTCCGTCGACATTTGCGCCAACTGCGCCATGGATGGCGACGGCCAGCGCAACACCACCCACTTGGTGTGGTTGACACGCTGCTCAAAGTGCACCGGCTTGGCGTAGAGCTTGCCAACCAGTTTCATCTGCTCCGGTGCAATGCCGCTCATCTCGCTGACATTCGCAGCGCCACGAATTCCCACATAGCACTGCATGCGCTTCATGCGCTCCAAGTCGCATTCGCCCCAGATCCGCAGACCTTCCTCACCGCTCTCCTTGTTGAGGGAACGCATCACCCGGTTGGAGCGCAGCGTCACGTGCGGATGACCGCCAGCCGCGCGGGTCGCTTCCACCATGGCCACGGCCATCGCTTCGGGCGCGTCAAACAACTCAAGCAGCAAGTGCTCGCCCGGCTTGACCTGGCAACTGTGGCGGACCAACAATTCAGCAAGTTTTTGGTATCGAGTGTCCATGGGACTGACATGGTACGCGCGGTCCTGCAGCCAACAACGCGCGCATCGTCTCCACGGTCAACCCATCAAATCGGTCGATTACTAACTCCGCGCCGGCGAGTTCCGCGTGGGTATGTCCCTCGCTACAAATGGCTACGCAGGGCATGCCCGCTGCATGTGCCGCCTCAATACCCGGCACTGCGTCCTCCACCACCACGCATCGGTGTGGTGGCACGCCCATACGCTCGGCCGCCTTCAGAAAGATGTCCGGCGCCGGCTTGCCGTGCTGCACATCGCGCCCACACACCTCCGTGTGGAACCAACGCGAGGCGTCCAGTTCGTCCACTGCCACGCGCAAATTCTCTGGTGGTCCACTGGTACCCACCGCCAACAACCACCCCGCATCATGTAACCGCGCCAGCAGTTCACGCCCACCTGCCATGGCAGGAAACGACTCCGCCACCAATTCGCGATACAGCGCTTCCTTCTCGTCGGCGTACTGCGTAGCAAGCGCTGCATCCGGCGGCACCTTGCCGTCCTCGCGCCAGTAGAGGTCGATGATCCGATCGTTGCGCATGCCGAAACTGCGCACGAACAGTTCGCGCGGCAGGTTCACGCCGTGTCGCGCGCACATGGCATGCCATGAACGCCAGTGCGCATCAAAGCTGTCCACCAGGGTGCCGTCGAGATCAAAGATGGCTGCAAATGGCTGCGTTTGTGTCACATGGTCACTGTACCGCCCATGCGTACGATGCCGGCTATGAAGAACGCATCCACTGTGCTCTTGGTGATCTTGGCGGGCTGCTCCACTTTGGTGGCCTGCAAACCAATGACGCCCCGCCCGGCGGTAGCAACTCCAGCCCAGCAAGAGCCCACGCCCGCTGCCACCGCGAATCGCGATCCAGCAACAGACCCCACGCCCGGCGACCCAAACTGGGAGAGCGGCTCAGCACTCGGCAAGGCGCGCGACGCAGCAGTGCGCACCAAGGCGAAGTCTGACGCGTATCAAAAGGAAGTCTCCAAGCAGGCTGACGAAGTCTTTAAGAATCCGTGAGCCGTCTCTGCGAGTGACAGCAAAGCCGCGCAAGACTCAACGACGCGGAGCATTGAACAGTGCGAAACATTGAACAGCACGGAATATTGAACCGTACGGAGCATTGAACAGCGCGAAAAACTGAACGCTGCGCAACACTCAATAACAGCGCAACAAAAAGCACCGCGCGCGTCCCGATCATCGGAACGCGCGCGGCGTTGTTCTTCAATTCAATCGCAACTTACTGCTGCGGTGCGTTCGGGATCTCAAGAAGTTCAACATCAAAGACCAGCGTCGCCTTCGCTGGGATCGGACCACGTCCACGCTCGCCGTAAGCAAGCATGTACGGAACGATCAACTTGCGCTTGCCGCCGACCTTCATTGAGCCCACGCCTTCGGTCCATCCCGGAATCACGCCTGAAAGCGCAAAGGATGCTGGCTCGCCGCGATCAACGCTCGAGTCAAACTTCTTGCCGTCAACAAGCCAACCGGTGTAGTGAACTTTGACAACCGCATTCTTGTCAGCCGGAGTGGCGCCAGTGCCCTCCTTCAGGTCCACGTATTGGAGACCGCTGGGAAGAGTGACGATCTGACCTGTAAACGCGTCGCCTGGGAATCTGCTCATCATGGTGTCGCTCACGATACTGCCATCGACGGCATTGACCACCACGTCATGACGCTGACCGTCCTTAAAGACCGCGCAGGTGATCACCGGAGGCTCAGCCGCGGGATTCATGGCGGCTTCGCGCACCACGCCACCCTTGGTCTTTTCGAGTGCCTTGGTTACGGCCGCAGGCATGGTGACCACGGCGCCGGTGACTTTGCCGTTCACCGCATCAACCAACACGCGCTTCTGGAGCCCGTTGCAGGTCAGGATCACTTCGTACGAGGTCACCACGCCATCCTTGGTGACCGCGCGCCCGGCAAGCGACTGGCCGCTCATTACCTTTTCTGCCGTCTCAACAGCTTGCATCATCGAGACCTTGGCGGCCTCAAGTTGCTTCTGCGTTTCAACTGGCTCTGGTGGGAGGGTGGTGTAATCAGCACCCGCTGGGGCCGCTGGCGCCTGTGCGAACAGGGATGAGCAGACCAACATGGAAGCGATAGTGGAAGCAGTACATGCGAAGCAACGCATCGAGCAATCTCCTGCGCGCTGAGCGCGCCGTGAAGTGAGTGTCAAACCCGTGGGGAGGGAACACCAGCCGCGCCGGTGTTGACCGTATGTCCAATGGCCATGGCCCGGAACCGTTCCGGATTGGCCTCAATCTCAAGCACTTTAAGCAAGCGTCGCGCATGGCGATCCTCACCCGTGTAGTGAGCGCCCAAGAAGGCGCGCACCAGTTCCTCAGCAACCGCCAGACCAATGGTCCGACCGCCAAGCACCAGCACGTTCATGTCATCGTGTTCGACGCCCTGGTGGGCGGAATAGTGGTCTTCCACATTCCCGGCGCGGATGCCCGGAATCTTGTTGGCGGCAACGCTCATTCCAACGCCGCTGCCGCAGAACAGGATGCCGCGATCGGCGCGCCCATCAACCACCAGGCTGCAACCGGCGACCGCATAATCGGGGTAGTCGACGGCGGCGGTGGTATGCGTGCCGACATCGGTCACCTCGTGGCCAAGGGAACGAATGACCGGAAGCATCTCCTGCTTCAAGTTAAATCCAGCATGATCACAAGCAACGACGATACGCATGGTGAGGCGTGGATGCTACGCTTTTGCCAAGAGGAACTCCCGATGCTGATGAATACCACCATGAACATTTCAATCGTCGGACTCGCCGTTGCACTTTCACCGCTCAGCCCAGCCACGGCACTGCCATCGCAGTCCGGTGGTGGCGGATACGGCTACGGAGCCGGCGGCGGGCAGCAAGGCGCAGGCAACAGTCAACAGGGGCAAGGCCAGCAGGGGCAACCAGGGCAACAAGGCCAAGGCGCCGGGTACGGCGGTTCGGACGTGACGGGTGAAACCCGAAACGGCGTTCCGTGGGGCGTCGGTTACAACCACGCGGGCGGAGAGGTTTCACGAACAGACTCTGAAAATGCAGCCCTTGCGCCTGAATATCACATGAATATGGTGGGTCCAACGGCAGCAGCCGCGGTTGGCAGCGGTGGCGGTCCCCCAATTCAGAATGGCGAAACTCCCGGGTACGTACAAGCGAAATTCGTGACCCCGTACGGCAACAATGTGGTGATGCACCACTACGGCCCGGGGTATCCCCCGCCGCTCGGGCAACCAGGTGGCTCATCCGGTGGCAACGGTGGTGGCGGAATGTCGAACG
>JBILYM010000003.1:0-27926 GCA_044377725.1 Phycisphaerales bacterium | reverse complement strand
ATGTGGACATGCTGGTGATCGATGACATTCACTTCCTCTCCAAGCATGAGCAGACGCAAGAAGAGTTCTTTCACACATTCAATGCCTTGTACCAAGGTGGTCGGCAGATTGTGTTGAGCTCTGATGCAGCGCCTTCGGAAATTCCTGACCTTGAAGAGCGCTTGGTAAGTCGATTCAACTGTGGCCTAGTGGCGCGAATTGATCGGCCGCCATACGAGACCCGTGTCGAGATTCTGAAGTCAAAGGCTGCGCTTCACGGCATACAGTTACCCGATGATGTTCCTGCCTACATTGCGGCTCGCCTTGATTCAAATATTCGTGAGCTTGAGGGTGCGTTGACGCGTCTTCGTGGTCTTTCGATGGCTAACGGTGTTCCGATCACGCTTGAGTTGGCTAAACAGGCGCTGGCTGATGGTCGTCCCGCTGATGTCGCTGGTGGTTCATCACAACCAACCATTCAGCAGATCATTGATGCGGTGACTCGTTACTACGACATCAAGCTGAGTGAACTCATGTCCAAGCGGCGGCACAAGAGTGTGGCGCTTCCAAGACAAGTATGCATGTGGCTCGCGCGCAAGCACACCCGTTTCTCACTTGAGGAAATTGGTGGTTATTTTGGTGGTCGCGATCACACGACAGTCATGCACGCGGTACGAACCGTTGGCGCCAAGACCCAGACCGACACGGCGTTATCTGGCGACGTCACTCGTATCGAACAGTCCTTGGAACGGCACAATAACGCTGTGTAAGCGACTGTCCACGAGCGTGGGTCCAGGGTGTAGTACCTGACGGTTAGTGACGACTGTCCGCTACTGGTTTAAGGGCAATAACCAAACAGCGTTGTGTGGGGTTGTGGATAGCGCGGTGTATCGGGCGGCTGCCGGTCCACACGCTTCGCTAACAAGCGGCTCATGAACGTTAGTGACGATGAGTTGACAACTCAACCACAACCGTATTTATAATGTATGTCTATATTGAACAGTTGTTTATGGCTGCGTTTTCTGGGTTGTCCACCAACCGTCAGGGCTCTTTACTAAGAGGAGGAATATATAAGAGTTCATTCCTTCTGAACCCTGTCGCGGCAAAGTGGCCATCACCTTTGATTGACAACGCCCGTGCTATCCACGCCGGGCTGGCACGAACGACACCAGACGGTCGCACGACCACCCAGACGCGTTCCATGAAGTGATTGGCCACAAGACCCACATAGATCGCCCGCCCGCCCATAAACGGCGTGCAGCGCTTGTGCGGTACCGGCAGCTCCAAGACCTGATCGATAGTCACGCAAGGTGCTTCCACCATGCTTGATGGCGCGGTTCAAGATGGTTCTGATTGCGAGCGCCAGGGCTGTGACGCGTTTGGGTGACAATTGCTCACACCGCATGCGAGGATCAATGCCCGCAACGTGTAGTGATTCATCGGCGTAGATGTTTCCGACACCAGCCACGATCGTTTGATCGAGCAGGGCGACCTTGACTGCACGCGCCCCAGTCATTGCGGAACGAAGGGCGTGCGCTTGAATCGTCAGTGCATCTGGACCAAGTTCGGCATTCCATGATTCATAGAGAGACGTTGTGCTTTCATAGGCCGTTAACCCGCCAAAGCGGCGCGGGTCACGAAATATCAACGGTATTGACGCGGGTTGACCGAGGCCTTGGCCCCGCTTGGATTTCGTTACATGCCAGGTGACGTGTTGATGTGAATCGTGGGCACCACTGCCAGCAATCAATGGTCCACTCATGCCAAGCTGTACGACCAAACAACGCCCATCCGCAGCGATGATTGCCAAGCGCTTCCCGTGACGCGCAATCGAGTGGATGGTTGCTCCATCTAACAACTCCAAGGGAGTCATCCAGGCGCGCTGGGTTCGCCGACCCTCACCCCGGCCACTTCCACGCGCGCGCATGTCGTGTGGACCGATAGTGGACACCCGCAGCACATGCCCAATCAAGGCAGGCGCGATCGTGCGGCGTAAAGCTTCAATTTCCGCGAGTTCCGGCAAGGTGCACAACTATACTTCCACCATGCAAGAATCCGCCCCATCGACGGTCATTCACACTCCCGCCGATGCAAAGGCGGCCACCGAGCGATTGCGTACGGCGGTGCATTCGGTCATTGTTGGACAAGACCGGGTGATTGATGAAGTCATGATCGCACTCGCTTGCGGCGGGCACGCGCTGATCGAGGGTGTCCCGGGCCTCGCCAAGACGCTGTTGGTTTCAACCCTGGCACGGAGTATGTCCCTTGGATTTTCGCGCATTCAGTTCACACCGGACTTGATGCCAAGCGATATGACGGGCACCGAGGTGATTGAAGAAGATCGATCAACCGGAACACGACGTTTGCGATTTGTTCCAGGGCCAATATTTTCCAATGTCATTCTGGCGGATGAAATTAACCGCACGCCACCCAAGACCCAGAGCGCGCTCTTGGAGTCCATGCAAGAGCGACAAGTAACGGTTGGCGGTGTGAATCACCCACTTCCGGATCCATTCTTTGTGTTGGCGACGCAAAACCCCATCGAGCAGGAGGGCACTTACCCACTTCCGGAAGCGCAACTCGATCGATTCATGCTGCAGATCCTGATTGGATATCCAACCGCCGACGAGGAGGCGGAGATCGTGCGGCGCACCACCGGCGCCGCACCAAAGCCAACCGAGCGGGTGCTCAGTGGCGAAGACGTGCGCGCCATTCAGGCGTTGGTGCGTGAAGTCCCAGTTGCAGATCACGTGGTGCGGTATGCACTTCGTCTGGTTCGCGCCACTCGACAAGCGCAAGATGCCGGGTCATCAAACGTGGCGGTGGGCGGTCAAAAATTGCGGATCATGGACTATGTGAGCTGGGGTGCTGGGCCACGCGCAAGTCAATTCTTGGTGCTGGCCGCAAAGGCTCGCGCGCTACTTGCGGGCGCACCCACAGCAACACCAGACGATGTGCGCGCGGTTGCGAAACCAATTCTTCGGCACCGGCTGCAATTGAATTTCAATGCGCAAGCAGATCGTGTTGGTCCAGATCAGGTGATCGATGAATTGCTGCGCGAGATTCGCGTTGAGGACACCGGCGCAGCCGGCGCCAAGGAACTAGAACGCCTTGTGAAGCCCGCGGGCGCCTGAACGGAGTTCTGTGCGCGCAGAGCAGTACCTGGCACCAGAGACACTTGCCCAATTGGGACCATTCGAGTTGCGCGCAAAGCGCATCGCGGAGGGTGTCATGAGCGGAATGCACCGTTCGCCGTACCAAGGCCTGGCTGTTGAGTTTGCAGAGCATCGGCAATACGTTGCCGGCGACCCGGTGCGCCACATTGACTGGAAGGTCTTTGGGCGCAGCGACAAGCTTTACCTCAAGCGATTTCAACAAGAAACCAACCTGGACATCCACATCATGGTGGACGCATCGGGAAGCATGCGCTTTGGAACACTCGGTAGCAAAGATGGATGGGGCGGCACACAGACGGGCAAACAATCAAACTGGACCAAGTTTGATCACGCCACAGCCGCTGCCGCCGCGATGGCGTTTCTTGGTCTTGCGCAACGCGACCGTGTCTCGACGGAAATGTTTGGACCGACACTCATCGCGGCTACTCGTTGCTCTAATTCACAGGGTCACTGGCGCGCCATTGTGCAATGCTTGGCAACCCACGCGGTTGATGGGCGTGCGGACCTGCCGCGCGCGGTTGATGAATTGCTCTCACGAGGAACCCACCGATCACTGGTAGTGATTGTGAGTGACTTCCTTATGCCAAAGCAACAGGTCAAAGATGCGCTTGCCCGGCTGCGGCACCGTGGCCACGACGTCATATTAGTTCGTGTTCTCGACAGAGCAGAACTGCGATTCGATCTTGATGAGAATGCGCCGTTTGAAGGCCTTGAGGGCGAAGCGACATTGGAAGTGGATACACGCAGCATCCGCCAAGCGTATCTCGATGTGCTGGCAGAGGACGAACGCGAACTTGAAAGACTCGCGCGTGGCTTTGGTTTCGACATGATTCGCCTGGATACACATGAATCAGTTGGGCCGGCATTGGCTGCATTGTTGGCGCGTCGCGAGACGTTTCTACGCGGGGGTGGGCGATGAGTTTGCTGACCTTCGCATCACCTGGATTGGCTATCGCCGCGGGTGTGGCCACGGCTGTTCCTGTGGCAATCCATTTGTTGATGCGAAGAAGGCGCAAGCCAGTGGAGTGGGCAGCCATGGACTTGTTGCGCGAAGCACTTCGCCGTGTTGAGCGTAAACGACGCGTGGAACGCTGGCTACTTCTTGTGGTCCGGTGCCTCTTGGTTGTTTGTGCCGGTCTAGCAATAGCAGCGCCATTCATTGGATCAACCATTGCCACCACACGAGTTGTTCGAACAGTGGTGGTGATTATTGATGATTCAGCGGCCGCAAACGAGCGGCTTGGAAGTGGCACTGCATTTGATCAGTCGTTGCTAGCCGCGCGATCAGAGATAGAGCAACTACTTCCTGGCGATCGTGTGGCTGTTGTGTTGACGTCGCGAGCAAATATTTCTAGTCGCGAGGCGGCCTCGCTTGACCATCGCGGCGCAATACAGCGCCTCACTGGGCTGGCGGCAACAGAATCAGCCGGCGATCTCAGTGCGGCGCTTGCGGCCGCCACAGCCATACTTGCACACGAAGAGTCCGCAGGAACACAGCAAGAAATCTTGGTCTGCAGCGCATTCCGTGCCGGATTTGTTGGTGGTCTCGCACCACTACAGAAGCTTGGAAGTAGTGAAGTGCCAGTGATTGTTCGTGCAACAACAGAACCAACACCTGACGGCACGAATCTTCGCATTGCTTCCATTGAAATTGACCGGGTGGCTGGAACGGGACCGGGTGCACCAGTAGTGTTGCGAGTGATGGTGGCCCGTGATCGTGGTGATGGGGTTCTTCGCACAACCGTTCGTGTCACTGGTCCGACATTAACTTCCCCGGTAGAACGACCAGTTGAATTGAGCGCCGGGGAGCGCGAGCGCGCGGTCACTGTGATGCTCTCTGAGCGAGTTGGAGATCCCGCATTGGCCTTACGGCGGGCAGTGGTCGCATCCATTTCAGCTGATGCACAGCCTGTTGATGACTCACGCGCGACCATCCTGGCGCCTACCGATCGGTTGCGTGCGGTTGTTGTTGATCGACGGACATTTGAGACCAGTGGTGCGATTGATCGGCTTCCTGCTGGTGAATGGGTTTCTCGTGCGCTTGCTCCTGGGGATGTGGCTGCGATTGATGTGGCTATGACCGATCCGGCTGCATTTGACTCACGCACAATTGCGGCTACGGACACAATTGTCATTGCGCAACCGCAACTTCTGAACACCCAACAATGGACCTTACTGACATCGTTTGTTGCCCGTGGTGGTGTAGTGGTGGTTCTTCCAGCGGCTGGTGAATTGGTTCAGGCTTGGACAACCCAGTTCACGAGTGCATTTTCCTCACCATGGAAACTGGCGCTTGAAGCACGCGACCTTTCTGTTGCAATCGCACTTGCATCAGAACAACCAAACACCTCCTATTTGGCTACATTGGGTGCGGAACTACCACAATTGTCTCCAGCGGTTGAGGTGTTCCGCACACTCGCTGTGGATGTTTCGATGGATCCCACCGCAACCCAACTATCACTGCAAGACGGCAGCCCATTCGTGGTGTCGTGGCGTCCATTGAATGCGCGGGGAATGGTGGTGCTCTTCACCAGTGCGATTGATTTGTCATGGACCACATTGCCACTAAAACCACTGATGGTTCCGCTCTGGCAAGAGTTGATGGCTGAAGGTCGCCGGCATGTATCAGCTGCACAAGTTGTGATTGTTGGCGCACAACCAGACATTGATCGCGCGGGTGTTGTGGAACTACGACCAATCGCGCCCGATGGCGGCGCTTTGCCAGGGGCCCGCTCAATTGCTGTGGGCGCAGGCGGCCGCGCTACAAGCCCGATCGAGCGTGGTGGAATGTTCGAAATGATCGATAGTTCTGGGCGAGTGCAAGGCGTGATGGCAGCGAGTGTGGATGACCAGGCAGCGTCAGTAGCACCTGTTGAACACGACCAACTGAACAAGTGGCTCAGCACCAGTGGTGAAGTCAGTTGGGTTGGTGCTGGAAATGGTGGTGGGTCACGAAGCGGAACACAGCCAACATCACCCCGGCAAACAAGCAGTATTGCACCATCACTCTTTGTGATCGCGGTGTTGTTGGCAGTACTTGAAGCATTCTTGGCTCGACGATTTTCATACGCCACTGGCGCTCGGGTAGCAATGAGCCGCCAACCCAGCACTCAGCAAGCAGTGAGTGGGGGCGCGTTGTGATTAACAACACCCTGGTGCGCTGGATGCTTGGCCTGCAATCGCTTCCTGTTGATGCAACAACAGTGCGCTTTGCGTGGGAGCGCCCCATCCCAACATCGGCTTGGTTGTTGATGTGCGTGTTGGCTTTCTTGGTTGCATGGGGCTCATATCGAAATATTGCCATATCAACAGCAAAGCGTCGGGCTTTGTGTTCATTGCGAACAATCACGATCATCTTTCTCATAGCACTCTTTCTAGGGCCACTACTCGAGGTTCCACAGGAGTCTGTAGAGCCAGATTCAGTGATTATGTTGGCGGACCGAAGCCGTTCAATGGAAGTGGCTGATTTGAGCGATTCACTCAAAGAGCCAAAGTCACGGGACGCGGCGCTGCGGGAGTTGGCGAGTAGTGATTCACCATTCGCACTCATCGGCAACGAACATCGCGTTGCGTGGTATGGATTTTCTGATGCCTTGACACCATTAACACGTGCGAACGACGGAAGTGTTGCTATTGGTGACGCTGTTGGTGATCAATCACTGCTTTCGCGTTCGATTGAGCAAGCGCTCTCACGCTCATCGGGGCGGCAAGTGAGCGCAGTAGTGTTACTGACGGATGGCCGCACCACCGATCCGCCTGATCGAAATTTGATTCGGCGGCTTCAAGCGGAAGGCGTCACGGTCTCTTCGGTTGTGTTGGGTGCAGACGTAGCAGTTGGCGACACCGCAATTGCCGCGGTTCATGCGCCAAAGCGTGCGTTCTCCAAGGATATTGTTCCTGTTGAAGCAATCATCGAACGGCGTGGACCAGCACGTGCCCGCGCTTCGCGTGTTGAGCTGGTTGATACCGCGACCGGCACCGTACTGGACTTTTCCGAACTTCCAGCAAGTACCGATGTGGCTGGCGAGACAGTGCCACAACGCGACACGGTGCAGTTGGTGGCAAGCCCAACAGCAACCGGCGATGCGCGCTGGGAGGTGCGTGTTTCGGATTCACTGGTAGCAAACGCAACAACCGACGGCCAGTTACTACGAGATTTGTTACCTGTAAACAACCGACGCGCTGTACCGATCACTCTGGTGGATCGGCCGATGCGAGTGCTTTACATCGACGGATATCCGCGCTGGGAATATCGCTACCTGAAGAATTTGTTGCAACGAGAACAAACTATTGAGAGCTCCGTGATGTTGCTATCCGCCGACCGGGACTTTGCGCAGGAAGGCAATACGCCAATCGCGCGGTTGCCTCGGACGCGTGAAGAGTTTGAGCGGTTTGACCTCATTGTGATCGGCGACATTCCTGCCACATTCTTCACGGGCGAGCAATTGTTGGAAATGAAGCGCGCAGTTGCAGAGCGGGGTACCGGTCTTGCATGGATCGGCGGATCAAGGAGTACTCCGCGAACGTGGCACGGCACATCGGCGGAGGAACTATTGCCGTTTACGGGTCCATATGAACTGGAGCGCTTGTCTATCCCGGTCAATTTGTCGCCTACACCACTCGCCGCGCGCCTGGGTGTGTTGCGGTTGGCTGATGATCCAAAGTCCGCATTCCCGCCAGAGTTACTTTCGGCGGACGAGGGTTGGGCGCAATTGGAGTGGGCGCAACGTATTCCGATTCAATCACTGAAGCCAGCCAGTGAAATCCTTGCCGAGTCGGCACAGGAGATTGAAGGTGGCCATGCTCCTCTAGTGGTGGGCATGCGCTACGGAGCCGGAAATGTGTTGTACGTAGCGACAGATGAGATCTGGCGCTGGCGTAACGGTCGTGGTGAAACGTATCCGGAGCGGTTTTGGGTGCAGTTGTTACGGTTGTTGGCGCGTCCATCATTGGGTGTTGGGCGCGAGGAAGTGCGCATTGCTATTGACCCAGGTCGCGCGGTTGTTGGTGACACAGTCCGAGTAGAGGTTGAGCTTCCCGCTGGTGCGCCACCCGCGACTGTTGCGCTTGAAGCAATTCCCGAGGACTCACGCGGATCAACGGTTGACATCGTTGCATCACCCGGTTCAAGTGGGCTGTTTGTGGCAGCGTGGTCCCCAGAGCGGGAGGGTCGTTGGAAGATTCGCCCGCGTGATCCATCACTGGCTGCGCGCGCTGGGGATGGCGCGATTCTTGAGGTCACCCGGAGTGATCGTGAGTTGCGCGATGCTGAGGCTGACCGGCCACTCCTTGAGGCACTGGCACGCGAGACGGGTGGCAGGGTGGTTGGACCGGCAGACGCGGCGGCATTGGTTCGCTCACTGCCAAACAGGTCGATTCGCACCGAAAATCCACTTCGCGATCCCATTTGGAATAGTCCACTTGCACTTGCAATACTGATGTCACTCTTGGCTTCTGAATGGATCATTCGGCGAAGCGCGCGGCTGATTTAAACAACGATGAATGGCACTCCTCCAACTCCAGAGCCCACCACACCCACCAATAGTGGAGTGTTGGTTGCACTTGGTAACACCCGGTTGGCAATTCGCCGCGCGCTGGTGATCGAGCGGTTGTCGCAAGCGATTGCATTTGGGTTGCTTGCTATTGTTGTGGCGGTAGTACTTGACCGATTACTTCGGTTGCCACCATTCATTCGAGTCATTGAATTGGCGACGCTTGTTGGGGGCGGAGTTGCTTGGTTTGCACTCAAGGTGCTACCTGCGTTTCGATTCTCACCATCACTGGTGGAGGTTGCACTGTGGCTTGAACGTGGAAGCGCTTTGGCGCGCGGGAAACTGGCGGCGGGTGCTGATTTGGCACAGTCGCCGGTCACACCAGGGCGCGCTATCAGCCCATTGACCTCCATGGTGATTGATGAAGCGCAGGCTGTTTCCCATAAAGCAACGTATCAACGTGTCAATCAACAACCCGTAAAGCGCGCCGCAGCAGCGGCAGGTTTCGCGGTTGCCACACTGGTGTTGCTGGTGATCTTTGCGCCTGAGACATCAAAGACAGCGTTACTTCGTTTGATGACTCCGTTTGCTGACATTCAGTGGCCCGCTCGCACGATGGTGGAGCCAGCCATGGCTTCGTTGGTTCATCCACGTGGTGTTGCACTGTCATTGCGTGCGCAATCAGTACGCGGTGACACAGCTGATATGCGAGTAGAGGCGGAGTACCGGCTACTGCGCGATGGCGATGGTGAGTGGCGCAAAGTGCTTCTATCGGCTCAGCCTGACGGTGCGTTTGAGCGTTTGGTGGAGACCGACGGCGAGTCGATCGAGGTGCTCTTTCGCACTGAAGATATGGAGACACTGCCGATCATCATTCGGCTTGTTCCACCGCCGGTTGTTGAATCAGCGCGCGCAACCGTGACACCGCCGCCGTACCTGAGTGGCAAGGTGGATGTTCGAACTGTTGAGCTTGGAACAGGCACTGACCGGCGTGCTACGGTGTCGCCGCCAGTACTTACCGGATCAACCATCAACATCGATATGGTGATGCGCGGCACGAGCGCTGTTCCAACAGAACCGTCCATCCGCGCTGGGTGGCTGACAGAAACCATCTCAATTGTTGGAGTGGATGGAGCACAGATCATCCCATTGTTCGCAGTGGATGGCACAGACCAGACACGTTGGAGCATGAGCTGGGTAGCGAGTGGCCGCGGCGTATTGGAATTGAAGCCGCGTGGTACCGATGGCATTCTCCCCTCAGAGCGAATTGCATTTGAGATACCGGCCATCGATGATGCGCCACCGGCAATCACGATTGTTGAACCGACCGCTGATGAAACAGTGACACCCGCCGCCACGCCATTGGTTGTTGCTGAGGGTCGAGATGACTTTGGTGTGAAGCGATCGTGGTTTGACGTTTCGGTGACTCGCAGTGACGCGCCATCGCGCCGTGTTTCAACTGTCGAAGGATCGCAAGGAACAAGCGCTCGTGTTGAAACAACACTATTGCTTTCAGAATTTGCTGTGGAACCAGGCGACCGCGTGGTGTGTGTTGGAAGCATCACTGATGCGTTTGAGAACAATGGGTCGCCACGATCACCCGTCGTGAGTTCACCGCGCGTGTTTCGAGTGATTTCCGCCAGTGAGTTGTCTGCGCAGGTGCGTTCGCGTCTGGGGCAAATGCGCGAGGCCGCCGGTCGACTGCGTGAAGAACAAGCGGGTATTGCTGATGCGATCAAGGATGTTGCCGAGCGAACCAAGACGAATGGTGCGACGGCAACAGAGGCAGAGCGAGCACAGGTCGCAGGTTCTGAGGGCCGAATGGCCGACCGAATCGCGGTGTTTGAACGCTCGCTGGCGGAACTTGCATCAAAGTTGGAACGCAACAAGACTGATGGCGAAGGACTTTCAGAGACCATTCAAGAGGCAAGCGAGTTGGCGCGCACTGCTTCACAGCGCTCACAAGAGGGCGCCACCGCCCTGCCGGATGCGGCACTTGTTGACAAGGCGGCCGAGCGCGCCAGTGAGTCAGAGAGTGCCCTGGCAGACCTTGAAACAGCGCTGCAACGTGATCGAGAGACCGCGGAACTCACTCGTCGTATTGACAAGCTTGCAGAACGTATTGATGTTGCAAGTAAGGACACTCGCGCGGCCGCGGAGAAGTCTGTTGGAAAGCAGCGCAACCAGCTCTCAGAAGAGACCAAAGCACTGATGGATCGATCGGCGCAGGCGCAGCGCGAAGCAGCAGCAGAGGCGCGCGCGCTGGCGGAAGACCTTGGAAAGCGCGCTGAGGAAATTCAAAAACAAGAAAAACCCGACAAGGGCGCAGCAGAAGCGATGCGCGAGGCTCAGCAGGAGGCAGACGACCGTGGTTTAGCCCGCCAACTTGAACAGGCGGCGCAGCAAACCGAGCAAAATCAGATGCAAGGTGCGCAGCAATCGCAGCAGCAAGCACAACAAGCTGTGCAGGCAATGCAGCAGGCGATGAAGAATCAAAGCAAGCGCCGTACTGAAGAGTTGGAGCGGCGGATCACCGATGTGGTTGACGCGCTGCGCTCACTCTTGGGAACGATCGAGACCAACACGCTCACCATGCAGAAGTTGACTGCTAGCGACGTGACCGAAGTATCTCGGCTTGCGAAGCTCATGTTGCAACTCTCTCGAAATGCATCAGGAATCGCTGAGAATGCTGGCGCTGCAGGGCAACCAATGCGCCGAGCCACCACACTGATCATTCGTGGGGCGGAGCAACTTGATGCCGTGGCAGCATCGTTGCGAAAGGAAACAGCAGATGTTGCACAGGCGCAAGAATCCATCGATGCTGCGCGCACTTCTATCCAGGAAGCACTCGCTTCTGCGCAGAAGGCTAAGAGCGACGCAGAGAAGGACGCAGAAAATCTCCGTCGTGAGGAACTTCGTGGCGTATATGAGCAAGTACTGGAGCGACAGCGGAGCGCACGCAGTGGCGCGGAGGCGATCGTTCCAGCACCTGGAAAGACCCTTGATCGACGCGGGTTTGTTGAAAGCAAGCGAATTGCGGCCGAGCAAGCAACCGTCACAGGGTTACTCACCACCATTGGCGCTCGTGGGGATGTTTCAGGAAGTGAGCTGTACGCCACAAGCAATCAAGAGATGATTTCAGCCAGCACATTGGCTGGGCAAGATCTCTCTGCATCAGCGCTTTCACGACGAACCGTGTTGGTGCAACGAGAAGTAGAAGCGTCGTTGGCGTCACTGATTGAGGCGCTTGCTGATCCTCCAGAGGCGGATGACCCATTCGCGGAGGCCCCGAAAGAAGCGGGTGGTGGCCAACAACCACCAGGCGGCGGGACATCGGCTGGTGCGCCGCGTGTTCCTCCAATGGCTGAACTCCGCCTTCTGCGCACGATGGCACAGCGTGTTCTTGATGACACCAAGAGCGCCAGTGAGTTACCTGATGCTGATCAAGCCGCATATTTATCACGAATCGCCACACGTCAGAAACGCCTGATGGAACTTGGCGAGCGATGGGTGAAGGCGATGGAAGAGCAATCACGTGGACCAGATATGAATATGGAATCACCAAACACCACCGAAGCGCCGACTACAGGTGGGTCTGATTCAGGAGCGAAGCCATGATGACGCTAAGTTTGTGTGTATTCACCCTGTGTATTGCGGTGGCGCCACCACTGCCGTCAGCACCCCCCGTGGCCGACAAACCACCATCCCTTGATGAAGCACTTGGACTTGGTGATGCTGGAAAGCAGTCAGGCACAACAACCGATGCCTCTGAACTGCAACGCAGTCTTGATGGGGCAAAGCCACGCGACATCTTGAACTCAGCGATTGACGACATGAAGCACAGCGCGCAATTGTTAGAGGCGAGCGACTCCGGAATTTCAACTCGGCGCGTGCAAGAGTCGGTGGTTCGAAAGCTTGACGAGCTCATTGCTACAGCGCAGCGGATGAAGCAACAACAATCGCAGCAGGGGCAGGAGTCACAAGGGCAACAGTCCCAAGGGCAAAGCGGCAAGCGTAAAGATCAAGGTGCCAAGGATGGCAAAGATGGTAAGGATGGCCAAGAAGGAAAGAAGCCCGAGCCAGGCGAGAATGGCCAACCACGGGGTGGTCGTGATGGCAAACAAGACCAAGATGGAGCCAATGGAAAGCGTCGTAAGGATGGCGATGCCAATTCAAACGAACCGCCGGAACAAGCCGATCCAGCCATGACCGACGCGCAGTTTGATGAAGGGCGCGCAGAGTGGGGGCGCCTACCACCCCGTGTCCGTGAAGCTGTTCGCCAGGGGTTGCGCGATCCAATGAGCGCCGCGTACCGACAGTTGACCCAGGACTACTACCGGCGCTTGGCAGAGGAGCCAAAGCGATGATGCATCCATTCGTAGCAACTATTGCCGCGCTGATATTGGTCTCTTGGCAGCAATTACCTGCGGTATCACCGTCAATTACATCACCCGCACTATCGGCACCACCTGAACTACCCACACCAACTACGCCACCCACACCAACTGCACCATCACTACCCGTAGTACCACCTACAACTGTTGCCCCAGAAACCACCGCTCCAGATGGTGCCACTGAACCAGATGTGAAGCGACCTATTGATGCTGGTGTTTCTGCGCAAAACGCACCAAGTCAGAACGAAACGAACCCACAATGGCGAGACTCGGTCGAACAAGGCTTGGAGTGGCTGGCGCGGTCACAAAATCCTGACGGGAGCTTTGGTAAAGGCCGAATGAGCGGCAATGTCGGGATTGTGTCACTGTGTGCATTGGCACTGATGGGCGACGGGAATGTGCCGGGACGTGGTCGGTACGGTGCAGCGGTGGCGCGAGCATTGGAATACGTGTTGCAACACGTTTCAGAGAGTGGCCTTGTATCAAGTGAGAACATGAATGGACCCATGTATGGGCATGGGTTTGCAGCGTTGTTTCTTGGGGAAATTTATGGAATGTCCTCCGATGACGCTCGTGTTCGTGATGCACTCACTCGCGCGATTCGGCTGATTGAGAACAGTCAGAATGACGAAGGTGGTTGGCGGTACAACCCAGTACCAGATGATGCGGATGTCAGTGTCACCATTTGCCAAGTCATGGCGTTACGAAGTGCTCGCAATGCGGGAATTCGAATCCCGAAACAAGTGATCGACAACGCTGTTCGTTACGTGCGTGAGTGCCAAAATCCAGATGGTGGGTTTCGATACATGCGGACATCCGGAGCAAGCGGTTGGCCACGCACAGCGGCTGGTGTTGCCACACTGTTCTATGCCGGTGTGTATGACGACGATTCAATTCCACGCGGCTTGGCATATGTTCGTCGTGCCGCCACACCCGATGGTGCTGGACCAGCGGTCCAAGCGTATTACTTTTATGGTCACTATTACGCTGCACAATCGATGTATCTCGCAGGTGGTGATTGGTGGAAGGCTTGGTGGCCACGTATCCGATCAGAGTTGATCCAACACCAGAATGCCGACGGTAGTTGGTCTGATCCACAATGGGGCCAACCACTTGGAACATCAATGGCGCTGATCATCATGCAGATGCCAAAGCGCTACCTTCCGATCTTTCAAAAATGAACATCAACGACCAACCATGTTCGAAGCAGCGGGCACTGAGCGTGGGAATTGCGCTGTGGTGCTTCTGTGGATTGTGCAGCGCCACCGGTGGCAGTGCGCACGCGCAGAATCCAGCTGATATGCCGGGCAAGATTGTGGTTCCAACACTTTCTAATCAGTCACAACAGCGCGCTACCAAAGATGAAACCATTGCCCAAGATTTGAGCTACTGGGTAGTTGGCACTGACGCAGTTGTTGGACTTGTCTCACCAGATCAAACACCTGGCGACTCATCATCCATGTCGGCGCTGCTTGCAAACACCTCACTGGCAACCACAAACAACAGCGCACAACTTGTGCTGGTTGATGGCCAGCGAATTCCTGGAAAGCTTGAGAACCGCCAGGGTGTGGCAACCTGGGTTTCGTTGTGGTGTGCACCACGCACACTGGTGACCGACGAAATTCGATCACTCGCCTTTGGCCGAGCCGCGCCACCACTCGCAGTCGATACAGATGTCATTCAACTCAAGAATGGCGACCGCGTCACTGGGTTCATTAGCGCCATAAACCCTGCGGCAGTAACGGTTGATATTGGATCTGGAACAACCACCACACTCACTGTCGCGATGGAAACCATCACCGCGTTGAGTTTGGTTGGGCCAAATAAACCACACACTGGGGCCAGGGTGTGGCTTACTGATGGGACGGTGCTTGATGGACCATCAGTGAGCTGGATGAGCCCTAGTTACCTACGAATCATGGGTATTGCAGGAGCGAAGACACCAGTAGTCACAGTGCCGCGTGACCGCGTGTTGGCAGTGCAATCTGCACCAGACTCAGCAACTCCTCTGGCGACACTCACGCCGGTGGCTTCTGTTCCTCAGGGTTGTGATGGAATCCGGTTTACAACATCCATTCCACTAGCGGCGCCAGGAACATGGGCACTTGACGCACCACCACTGGAACTTGATGGCCCAGTTCTACTCACTTACCCAGCACAGGCGGCGAACACCCGCCTAGTCGCTATGGCGTACCGCACGCCAACAGCGCGCCTCGCCGGCAGTGTGGATGTAGTCATTCGATCCGGTGGCAAAGAACTTCTTCGGGAGCGGTTTGAATCAAACCGAGCACGCGTAGATATTCGGGTCGATTTGCCGGTCGGCCCGTTTGAAATCGAGTTACAGCCCGCTGATGGCAATGCGGTGGGTGACACGGTCACATTGGAGCGTGCGGTGCTGTTCCCACGCTGATTACAGAGGATCTGCGTCACTTCCACCCACGGGTGGTCCAATGTTGTAAGTACAACCTGCCTCGACCATCAGCAATGGTTCGTGCCGCACAGTCACTGGCTGTTGGTGTAGTTAGTAATTGCGCGCGTGCAGCTAGTTTTGGGTCGCCGCACACCACCACTGATTTCACTGTCGGCCGCCAGTCCTGGTGCCGAATTTCAAGCATGAGACCTCCATTATCGCGTCGGGCGGAAGGGTTCGGTGGTGGAACGATGGCTTTCACGGACATGTTGTCAAGGTCGAACAACTGCTTGTCGACCACGGAAAGTATCGGAATGTTTCGCTCTGCGATGGCATGAAGCACATCGGTCGGAAATCCATCGCGCGCGCCTTGGAATGCAGCAAGGCATCGGGTGTCCATCACTACGGCGCCAACCTTGAATGCCAGAAGCACCTCAGGGACACCAGAGACTTCCGCTAACGATCGCGATCCGATGATCAGTCGGTCAATTCGACGAACACCAAGCGCTGCAAGCGCGGGAACCATCCGCCGCGAACCAGCACTTGAGTCACCGGATGTTCCAGCATCTACGAGGACCGTCATGGTGTTGGTGCGAATCAGGTGGCACGCGCCGTTTCCAACAGCGATCGATTCGACAAACACTTCCCCAGGGCCAGGCGACTGCGCGTATGGGCGAAACTGCCCAAACCATAGACCAACAATAAGTGAGATTGTCACAAACCAACTAAGAATTCTCGATGTTTGGTGAGTGGCAATCCATGCACAGATGCACGTAGTCAAGGCAATAATGGTCCACCACACATCCGGTCGACCAGTGCACCACGTTCCACCTGGTGCCGAAGCAGCCATCGACGCTGTTGCAGCCAGGGTTGCTGCGCAGGTGGTCGCTACGGCACCGCACACGTGACCAACCGGCGGTGCAAGATCGGTGCTGACAATTGCACCAACGCCAGCAATGGTGGTGATGGCTGCGGCGGGCATAGTGATGACGCTGAGTGGCGCAGCCCAACCATTCATCGAACCGGCATGCCATACAGCGATCGGTGTACTCACCGTCCACGCCACCAGTGCAGCAATGAGTGCCTCAAGTATTGACGACCGCACAATGGACGCTGCCTCACTACTAGAGATTCGCTTGAATGGAATACGGAGCCACCAGCGATGTGTCCGCTCATCCCAGCGCTGGTGCACACGCGGAGTAATCACCAATAATGCAATAACAACCCCGTAACTTAGCTGAAATCCAGCACCAGCAACCGCGTTGATATCAAGAAGCATGGTTACTAACGCCACTACACCAAGTGTTCCAAGACCCCGGGCTTGTCCGCCTCGGATCGATGCAATGGACGCAAGACCAGCACCCAGACCAGCGCGCAGAACACTGGTGTCTGGTTCAGTCACCGCCAAGAATGCACCAGCCACCATGATGGCAATGATGGCTCGCCACTGTGAAGAAGCACGCAGTAACTTTGCGGCACCAGCACACGCTGCAATGAGCACCGCGACGTTGAATCCACTGATGGCAAGCACGTGACTCATTCCCGCAGCACGAAATTCTGCTGATGGGCGCGAGAGGCCAGGCAATCGAACACCAGTAGTCATGGCAGCAACCAATGCTCGACTCTCTGGGGATGCCCATTCAGGCATTGCCTTGGAAAGCGCTCGGTGGGTGATACCGCGTACGCGAACCATGAACGAGTCAACCACACCAA
The DNA here is from genome assembly GCA_044377725.1 of Phycisphaerales bacterium. GTDB lineage: Bacteria > Planctomycetota > Phycisphaerae > Phycisphaerales > SM1A02 > UBA966. The sequence goes on along the minus strand of JBILYM010000003.1, from coordinate 10,762 downwards.
CATCCATTGGGATTACCAGTGTTGAACTCGTTGTGGAGATACTTCCCGTGGCACGGCGGGCCCGGGACCCGGGGTTCATGGTGGTGGATGGCGGCTCGTACCAGCCGCGTACACAGACGCGCATGCCACGCGCTGGTAGTGGTGCAAGCCCAGAAACTCGGACCATTATGTCACAATCGATTTCACCTGGGCAATCAACACCAACTACAGAGGTGACCCGCAGAACGAACGATTGCGCGGCCGCCCGAATGGCGTACTTGGAAAGGCGATCAGTGCCGCCGTCATCCATGCGGGCAGCAGACACGACCACACCAATGACAGTCACTGGTCGATCACTCATGGATTCAAACGGTGATGTTTGAACAGCAGACACCGTTGCAAGTGCGCACCCAACAGCAGTCACCGCGAGTATGGTCAAGGCGTCGCGTAGCCAACGTTGCTTCACGAGTAGCGCCATGACGGATCCCGTACATGCCACAACAACCGCAAGAATGACCGTCGCGGTTGCATAACTCCATGATGAGACGTCGACGATGGTTGGTTCATCCGGGAGCCGATCAACAACGCGGCGAATGTTCCACAAAACCGCAGCGCCACCCGCCATGGCAATAGCACAGCGGAAGGCGAGTGGCCACCGTTCCTGGGGCGCCAGTTCATCACCTTTGACATCCATCACTGAACGCTACGGAGGTATCACTACACCATCGAAATCACCGCTGAATTTCAGGTGTGTTTACGAAGAAATCAACAACCAACGGATTTACTGGCGGGAAGCGGTCCGGAGTCTTTCCAGGGTCTGTGCGGCTCCACCAGAGTCGATCGCGTCCTCGGCCAATCGAATACCAGACAGCACACTGTCCGCAAGACCCGCGGCCATGATGGCAAGGCCAGCATTAGCAACAGCCATATGCCGTCGCGGACCTTGTTCGCCACCACTGAGAATTGCCACCAACAACTTCGCAGCGCCAGCAAGATCGTTAGCAGCGAGATCGGCGTGCGTGGCAACCGGAAATCTAAATTCATCGGTGCTCAGCAGTCGTTCGGTCACAACCCCGTGTTGCACATCAGCAATCATGGTTGGTGAGGTGATGGAGCATTCATCAAGACCATCGGTTCCATGAACCACCACCGCGCGCACGGCGCCAAGCATGGCCAATGCATCAGCCACTGGCCGGACGAACTGTGGCGCATACACACCAACAATCTGCCGCTTGGCACCAGCGGGGTTGGTGAGTGGCCCAAGGAGATTGAAGATGGTTGGAATTCCAAGCGCCTTTCGCACGGGCATCACATGGCGCGTTGCGGGGTGGTGGTGAATGGCAAAGCAGAAACAGATACCAGCCTCATCCATGCACCGGTGCTGGGTTTCACGCCCCGCATCAACATGGACCCCCAGCTCCATGAGTACCTCAGCACTGCCGCGACCAGTCCGGCTACGGTTGCCATGCTTTGCGACCTTTGCACCAGCCGCCGCCGCAATGATGGCCGCCGCAGTGGAGACATTGAATAGCTTTGTGGTGCCACCTGTGCCAGCGGTATCTAAGAGCGACTCAGCTGGAACGCCGGTATCCACTGGGTCAACATGGGCGCGCATGACCGTAGCGGCACCAGCAAGTTCTTCGGCGGTGGGCACACGTGTTGCTAACAGCGCAAGTAGCGCACCGATTTCTGCCGGATGGCACTCGCCAGACACGAGGCATTCAAATGCGGCTTGTGACTCGCCACGCAGCAGCGTTCGACCACCCACAAGCGCAGCAATGAACGGCGTCAAGTCACCGTTGGTGGGCGCGCGGGCAAATTCAGGCAATCCGTGGGCATTCGTCGGAGTGGGCACCGCACGATGGTACGCCTCCGTAGACTCCGCAGCGTGCACATCATTGCTGAGAGCATCGTCCATTCGATGGGTCCATTTGCGCTTCGGTTTACCGACACAATTGGTGTTCGTTGGTACGGCATCTCTTACGCCATGGGGTTCATTGCTGCGTGGCAACTACTGCGTTGGTTGGCAAAGACCGGGCGAACACAACTGAAGCCGGAACTGGTGGGCGATTACATGACCTGGTGTATCGCAGGGGTTGTCCTGGGTGGTCGATTGGGGCACGTCCTTCTCTATGACCAGTTTCTACTTTGGAAATTTTCTACTGACATTCCGTTTTGGGGCGTCTTAGAGATTCATCGCGGTGGAATGTCAAGTCATGGCGGCATCATTGGTGTGGTGGTGGTGACGGTGTTGTTCGCGCGGCGCGCGGGCATTTCTTCGCTTGGCCTGGTTGACACCGCAGCATTTATGACACCGCCCGGGCTGATGTTTGGCCGGCTTGCAAACTGGGTGAACGGCGAACTGTGGGGCAAAGCGTTGCCAGATGCCATGCAAGCTGCACCACCGTGGTGGAGTGTCAAGTACCCAGAAGAAGCGCTGTCACTGGCCCCTACACCTGACGCGTACGTTTCCGCAAAGCACCTGTACGCCATGGTGTACGCAGGGAATGCACAGGCAATCCAAGAGGTTGCTGCGCTTGTTCCCGCGCGGTACCCGAACAATTTCATTCAGGCGGTGACCGATGGACCACTACTGATGCTGGCCTTGGTCATTGTGTGGTGGAAGCCACGTCACGCGGGTGCGCTGACTGGCACGTTCCTGATTGCATACGGCATATTGCGCAACGTCAGTGAACAGTTTCGCGAGCCAGACAGCGGGGTGTTCACGATAGGGGTGGTGACACTCCCAATGCTGGTTTCCGCAGTCATGGTTGCCATTGGCGTGGCGGTGATTGTGTATGCAAAGCGATCCAGCGGTCCACTCATGGGCGGGGTGGGGCCACAGTTGCGGGCGGATTAACGAGGGTTGCTGATCAACCAGGCGCAGCTGGCGTCGCCGGTGTTACGGGTGCTGGTGCCACTGGTGCTGCTGGTGCGACCGGAACGACTGGTGTCACGACCTTTGGAGCATCAGCCCCTGTAATGGGCGACGAAGCCCCTGATTGACGCCGAACAACAATCTGCACTTCGCTCCACTTGTTTTTCATGGATACCTGTGGACCGTTGTAGTTCAAGCCGCGCGGATCGCCAATTGCTTTCCACTGTGATTGTGCCGCAAGCCACTTAGAGAGCGCGTCCATTCCGGAATTCACCGTGCCCATTCCATAAGCACCGCGCATACCGATTGAAAGCACAGTGATCTCCGGCGTATCAACAACCGTGACTCGTCCATCCGCACCGGTTGGGCCAAGATCAGCCTTGCGATAGAGGAAACTCATGGTCCATGAGCCCTCTGCGTCTTGCATTGGTGCAAGCGGCGTGCGCTCACCAATTGGCTTGTAGTCCATTTCTACTGGACTGGTCATGGCAATCTCGCGGCTCTTGATGTGGTTGAAGAGCGGCCAGAATCCAACATTCATTCCAAAGTTGCTCGAGCCTTTGGCGCTGTACTCAGCGCGACGAACGCTTGGATAGGTCTTCAGTTCGATCATGCCCGGGGGTGTTGGTGCTGGGTAGCCCTCGGGCAGTGGTGCTTCGATCATCAGTCCAAGTTCCGGTAGGCGGTATTCGCCATTTTCAAGAACAGGCTTGACCGCGGCATCGCCAAGCACACGCAATACAGCCCCTGGCGCGGGTGCACCCTCTGGGCGCGCGGTTGTTGGCGCGGCGTCAGGGGCGGACTTTCCAGTGGTAACAGTGTCGCTATGGGGCTGAAAGGCGGAAGCAAGGAAGGCAAGTGTGGCAATGATCATGGGGTTCTCCGAGTGGTCTTCGCACGATGGGTACTCAGCGATTCAGCCGCACTGGGCTCCAACACTTCACTGACATTCAGCAACGAGGAACAGGGTGCCGTGGCGGGCAAAGTACGATCAATTCATGGCCGATGCACCTAACGGAAACTCCCCCGTAACTACCTGGGAATACAGCCCAGCTCCCGAAACAACCCCCGTGGTGATTCCAGACCAGACCCAGCTGTATGTGGGTGGGAAGCTCATCGAGCCGCATTCCAAGAAGCGCTTCGCCACCGTTAATCCAGCCACTGAAGCGACACTCTCACAGATTGCAGATGGCGATGCAGCGGATATTGATGCGGCGGTCAGTGCTGCTCGAAAGGCGTTGAAGCCATGGGGCAAACTTCCAGCCAGCGAACGCGCCAAGTACCTCTATCGCATTGCGCGAAGAATTCAAGAACGCGCCCGCGAGTTAGCCATCCTGGAATCGATGGATGGTGGTAAGCCCATCAAAGAGAGCCGCGACGTTGATATTCCGCTTGCTGCTCAACACTTCTTTCATCACGCGGGTTGGTGCGACAAACTTCGATACGCCATGCCGGGTACGCGCGAGCCACGACCAGTTGGCGTGTGCGGTCAGATCATTCCGTGGAATTTCCCGTTACTCATGGCGGCGTGGAAATTGGCGCCGGCACTTGCGTGCGGAAACACGGTGGTGTTGAAGCCAGCCGAGACGACGTCTCTGACCGCCATGCGCTTGGCGGAAATTCTTCAAGAGTGCGACCTTCCACCTGGTGTGGTGAACATTGTCACTGGAGCTGGTGCAACCGGTAAAGCACTGGTTGACCACGCGGGCGTTGACAAGATCGCCTTCACTGGAAGTACCGAGGTTGGTAAGCAAATCGCTCAAGCATGCGCGGGGCGCGGCACCAGATTGACGCTGGAATTAGGTGGAAAAAGCGCAAACATCATCTTTGCCGACGCAGCGATAGATCAGGCGATCGAAGGGATTGTGCAAGGCATCTGGTTTAACCAAGGCCATGTGTGCTGTGCTGGAAGCCGGCTCTTTGTAGAGGAGTCAATCTTGCCGGAAGTCACCCGCAAGTTAGAAATGCGCATGAAGACGCTTCGTGTTGGCGACCCACTTGATAAGAACACCGATATTGGTGCCATCAATAGCAAGCAGCAATTGGCGATCATTGAGCGCTACATCGCAGAGGGTGGTCGCGAAGGCTGCACGGTGTGCCAACCGAATCACCAGACACTCCCGACCAAGGGCTACTGGTGCCGGCCGACATTCATGACGGGTGTTCAACCGGCGCATGTGGTGGCACGAGAAGAAATCTTTGGACCAGTGCTGGCGGTGATGAGTTTCCGCACTCCTGAGGAAGCGATCAGCCGCGCGAACAATTCGCCCTATGGATTGGCAGCCGGAATTTGGACAGAGAAGGGCAGCAAAATGTTTGACGTGGCGCGGCGCCTCCAGGCGGGCGTTGTGTGGTGCAACACGTACAACCAGTTTGATGCAACCAGTCCGTTTGGTGGCTTCAAAGAGAGCGGATTTGGACGCGAGGGCGGCATGCAAGGCCTTGCGGCATACCTCTCAGAGTGACATCACACCAGCTACAAGGATTCGAAACATGAATGATCACGAACGACTTGCCGTACTGAAGACCTGGAAACTGTTCATAAAGGGCAGTTTTCCGCGCTCGGAGAGTGGGCGAACGCTGCCACTGCACAATAAAGATGGTGAGTTGATTGCACATCTGTCACACGCAAGTCGTAAGGATTTGCGAGAGGCAATTGAATCAGCGCGCGGCGCCTTTCCTGGATGGAGTGCTAGCACGGCATACCTACGGAGCCAAATCATTTACCGGTTGGCGGAGATGCTTGAAGGTCGACGATCGGAGTTGTCAGACGCGCTGCGAAGCACTTCAGGCGTTTCCAAGAAGAAGGCCGACACCGAGGTCAGCGCATCCATTGATCGAACCGTCAGTTGGGCTGGTTGGTGCGACAAGTTCCCCATGGTTCTTGGCTCACGCAACCCTGTGGCTGGTCCGTATCACAACTTCAGCATGCCAGAGCCGAGCGGCGTGTGTGTGGCGGTGCAGGGGATCGCCAAGCAGCACTCGTTACTTGGGTTTATGTCGCTTGTGCTGCCACCATTGTGTACTGGTAATGCAGTGGTAGCTGTTGCAAACACAGATCATCCACTGGCGGCGCTGTTGGTTGCCGAAGTGGCACCAACTGCTGATATCCCGCCGGGCGTTATCAATGTCATCACCGGTGATGCCAAGGAGTTGGCGGGATGGATTGCGAGTCATCGCGACGTTGATTCGGTGCACGCCATTGCTGATGAAGCCATTGCCGCCACCCTGCGCGCTGGCGCGGCGGAGAATCTCAAGCGGGTGCAGATTCTCCCTGCGGACGAGGATTTTACGGATACCGATCGTTGGACAAATCCACGTCGATTGGCTCCATTTGTAGAGACAAAGACGGTTTGGCACCCTTCGGCTACTTAACCAACACCTGGTCACCAACATGACGCGGTTTACGATCTACCTATGACTGAGACCAATACCAGCACCGATCTTGTTGCACTCACGATCAATGAGCACATTGCAACCATCACCCTGAATCGTGGGGATAAGGCCAACGCGCTGAGTCATGCACTGATTGATGCCATGGGCGCGGCGCTCGACACTATTACCCCGCGTTGTGCGCCTCATGGTGATATTCGCGTGCTGGTCATCGCTGGCGCCGGCAAAGTGTTCTGCGCAGGTATGGATCTGCGTGGCGTCATTGATGACCCCGCTGCGATGGGTGAAATGCTCCGTGGCCTCTCGCGTGTGAGTCGCACCATTCGACGTCTGCACATTCCAACCATCGCACGTGTACAGGGCGCGGCGATTGGTGGCGGCTGTGGGCTCATGGTTGTTACGGATTTTGCGGTGACACACCCGGAGGCAAAGGTTGGATATCCGGAAGTTGACCTTGGTATTTGCCCAGCGGTTGTGGCGCCGTGGCTGATCAAGAAGATTGGCGCTGGACGTGCTCGTGCCATGCTTCTTGCTGGTGGAACCATGACTGGGCAACAAGGCTTTGATGCCGGTCTTGCCACACACCTCTGCGCGCACGATCAACTTGACGCGACGGTTGCGGAGCTCGCCAAGCGCCTGTGCGCTGGAGGGCCAGAAGCAATCGCCACCACCAAGCGCTGGTTGAATGAACTTGATGGGTCGAATGATGACGCCGTGCTTGATAAGGCCGCAGATCTCAGTGCGCAGATCATTGCCGGCCAAGAGGCTCAACAGCGGCTGCGGAAGGTGTTTGGCGAGAAGTAATTCTTGTGCTCATTCACCCCCCATATTGAGCCGTAACAACTGATTTTCCGTACTCTCCCTGAGATGCCCACCTCCCTCCGAATCGATCGTGACTCCGACGGCATTATCACGCTTTGGCTTGAGCCAAATCCCGCGAAGCCACGCGGCGGCGTGGTGGTGCTTGATGCATGGTTGATCGGCGCGATCAGTGCTGCGTGCGCGCAGATAACGCTGGAGGGTTGCACGGGTCTTGTGCTTGCTTCAGCGAGCACACGTGTCTTTGTTGCTGGCGCGGATCTCGCAGAGATTGATGCGCTTGATGACGCAGCGCTGCACACCTATCTACAGCACGGCAGTGCGGCATTCGCAGCGATTCCTGCGCTTGGTGTTCCAAGTGTGGCGGTGATTCACAAAGCGGCGCTCGGTGGTGGCCTTGAACTTGCCATGCATTGTGATGCGCTCATAGGAACACTTCCAGCAGAAGGCGAGAAGCCATGGATGGTTGGCCTGCCTGAGTGTGGATTATGTATCTGCCCAGGGTGGGGCGGAACACAAATGTTGCCAGCGCGCATTGATCCAAAGGCGGCGATGGTCGCTACAGCGAACGGCGCGCCGTGGAAGTGCATGGATGTTCCGGCTGGACTCTTCACACAGGTCTTACCAGCGGGAAGTACGCAAGCACAGATGGTGGACGAGGCCAAGCGTTGGATTCACGCACAGCGCGCCACCGGTGCAAACGGGCCCGTATCTACAGGGAAACAAGCACGGAGTCAGGCACCGAAACACGCCATTTCACCAGTCGACGCCGCGCGTATGGAGCCCGCGCTTGCATCAGCCCGCGCCGCGGTACCCGCGAGCCCACATGCAGACGCATGCTTTGATTGCGTGCATGTTGGATACACACGTGGATGGGTTGCCGCTGTTGCTGCTGAGCAAGCCCACCTTGTTCGCTTGCGTCACACACCAGAGGCGCGCGCCAAACTGACAGCATTTCTCAGCAAGTCGTAAGACCGAGATATTTACAGTACGAACAAATCATTGTTGAATCACCATGAATAACTACTACGCCATTCTTGCGTCACTTGGAGTAGCTGTGCTCCTTTCCCCAGAGATCACCGTGCTTGGACTTGTGGCCGCAAGTGATCGCCAGCGACCACGCACATTCGCGTGGGCATTCGGAATTGGAACGATCATCGGTCTGGCGTTTGCGCTGGTCATTGGATTCTTGCTTGCGCAGACGCACGGCAGCATGCCAGAGGAACACCACCAGGGGACTTGGGTCGGGTTTACGGTGCGCGCAACCATTGCGTCCGCATTGTTTGTTGTCGGTATGTATCGGTTAGTGAACGCCATCCGAAATGCGCCGATCGAGAAGACTCCCGAGCAAGAGGAGCGAAGTCTCAAGCACCGGATCGTGCATTGGTTCAAATTGAAATTTCCAGCCATCACCAAGCGCTTTGATGGCAGCATTGATGTTTCAACCACCGAACGCGCCATTCGTTGGGGACTCCTTGGGTTTGCGTGCGACGGCCTGCATCCCAAGATCTTCCCGATCGTCACGGCAGCTGGTCACGAGGCGCTGCAAGTTTCAGACTCCACCGAACGAGTGATCGGCATCGTGATGTTCGCGGTGATTGCGTTGATCCCCGGCCTCATTCCTGCGGTAGTGGAGACTGTGCACCCAGGGGTTTCGGCGCGCATCAAGGATGCCTTTGAGAGCTTCATGAAGCGCTACGGCCGATTGATTAGCGCGGCGTTCATTCTGGCGGTGGCGGCGTTTGTTGGGAACAACGCCAGGAATGACATGCCAGGGCGGGAGTCGGCGGAGGTGCCGGCAGCGCCGGCGGTCGTGGCGCCTGTGGCGGTAGAGAAATCCCCCGCGGCGATTCCAACGCCTCGATAGACGCTGCGCCGCGAGGGAGTCTTTACAGTGATGGGTTGATGGCGATACCGACCGTTACTGTTACTGTCCGCATGGGCCCCAGTTTGCAAGCAGGAGGCCAAGGTCGGCGCCGTTCATGTTGCCGTCGCGGTTGATGTCCGCGCGGGAACGCCGGGCTCACTGGACCTGAACAGTGACTATTTCACTGCGCGTTATTGTCCAAGCGCCAGCCCCTTGAGCACACTGCCTACAATCCGTCCCTTCCCCGAACACGGAGCCGCAGACCACTATGACCCAGACCGATCTCGCCAAGGACCTGAAGAACATCTCTGAGAAGGATCGCAAGCAGATTCAGCAGGCGCAGGAGATGCTTGGGCCAGATCCCACGACGATGGGCTTTGTGAAGAACATTTTCTGGGGCAACTTCCGGCAAGACCTGGTCTTCCCGTATCCAACCCAGACCGCCGACGAGAACGCGCGCTGCGAGAAACTGCTCGCTGAGCTTGACGTGTATCTGCGCAATGAGCATCCATCGGTGGAGATCGATCAGAAGCAAGAGATCCCGGAGTGGGTGGTCAAGCGCCTCTTTGATATGGGCGTCCTTGGCATGACCATCACTAAGGAGCATGGCGGTCTTGGATTTGGCATCACTAGTTACAACCGCGTGTTGCGCCGCATCGGTCGCACGTGTGGATCCACCGCAGTGCTTGTGTCGGCGCATCAGTCGATCGGCTGCAAGGCGCTCATGCTGTTCGGTAATGAGGAGCAGAAGGCGCGCTTCCTGCCGCGCATGGCGAAGGATGCACTGAGTGCATTCTGCCTGAGCGAGCCGAACGTCGGTTGCGACGCTGGCGGCCAAGAAACTCGCTGTATTTTGAGCGATTGCGGCAGTTTCTACATCTTGAATGGCGAGAAGAAGTGGGCGACATCTGGGGCAATCAGCGCACTCTTCACTGTGATGGCGAAGCAGAAGATCACCGATCCCAAGACCGGCAAGGAGAAGGACGCCGTCACAGCGCTCATCTGCACGCCGGATATGGAAGGCGTGGAGATCTTCAGCCGCAACCGTTCAAAGTGCGGCATTCGTGGAACATGGCAGGCGCGCATTCGACTCACCAACGTCAAGGTTCCGAAGGAGAACTTGCTGCACAAGGAAGGTCGCGGCTTGAATGTTGCACTTACCTGCTTGAACTATGGTCGTTGCACACTGAGCGCCGGCATGCTGGGCGCAGCAGAATTTGCCTATGAACAAGCCGCCAAGTGGGCGAAGTACCGCTTCCAGTTTGAGCGCCCGATCAGCGAGTTTGACCTGATCAAAGAGAAGCTTGCGCGCATGGGTTCTTACACCTACGCCATGGAAGCAATGCTCTTCATGACCACGGGCTTCCTTGACCGCAAGGACGAGGACATCATGCTTGAGACCGCGGTATGCAAGGTCTTCTGCAGTGAATTCGGCTATCGCACCGTCAATGACGCACTGCAAGTCATGGGTGGCGAGAGCTATATGACAGAGAATCATGTGGAACGCGCATGGCGCGACAGCCGCATCAACATCATTGTTGAGGGTGCAAATGAAGTGATGCACTCATTTATCTTTGCATACGGCAGTAAGCAACTCGGCGAGTGGATGTTGGGCATCAAGAAGAACCCAGCCAAGCACCTTGGTTCAGCTATGCAAATTGGCAGCGAATTGTTCCTTGGTGTTCGCCGGCCGCTTCCGTCGTTCACCAGCACGGATCCGCGCCTCAATGGCATGATGCACGAACTGATGATGCGCGTCCGCGAGTTCAGCCACCAAGTCAAGTTGATGTTCAAGGAGTGGGAAGACAAGCTTGTCACCGAGCAGA
>JBILYM010000362.1:0-2520 GCA_044377725.1 Phycisphaerales bacterium | reverse complement strand
AACGACGTGAAGCGATTGGTTGCTTACAGCTCCATCGCGCACATGGGTCTGGCGCTGCTTGCCATGTTTGCCTTCAACGTGGTGGGCATGGAAGGCGGAATCTTGTACATGGTGAACCACGGTCTCTCCACGGCCGGCATGTTTATGTGCATCGGCATCATGTATGAGCGCTACCACACCAAGGACATGGAAGTGGTGGGCGGACTCATGCAACGCATGCCGGTGTGGAGCGTGTTCATGGTGTTCTTTGCCATGGCATCGCTTGCACTTCCAGGCCTCAATGGATTCGTCAGCGAGTTCCTGTGCTTAATGGGTATCTACACCGCTGATGCTGGCATGAAGACCGGGTTCCCAGGAATCCTTGGTCCAACCTACGCATTCTTGGCTGCACTGGCCCTGGTGCTGGGCGCGCTCTACGTGTTGCGCATGCTGCAGAAGTTTGTGTTTGGACCGCTCCGCGAGCCAGGTCATGGACACGCCCACGGTGGACATGATTCGCATGGCGCGCACGGTGACGGCAATCACGCTGCGCACACCATTCAGGACGTGAACTTCCGCGAGATCCTGGCCATGGCTCCACTCGCCATCGCCTGCATCGTGATCGGCATATGGCCGACGCCCATCTTGAATGTCATCGAACCGTGTGCTGCCAACGCGGTTGCCCCCTACGTCAAGCTCATCGAGCGCGACCTTGCCAATCCCCCACGCGCCACCGCGGATGAAAGCGCCACCAAGACCACCGCCGCGCCTGCCGCCGACAAGGGAGCCATCCAGTGAACACCATGACCCCCGCCATTCTGGCCGCATCTACCAATCTCGGCCCCAAGTTCATGCTGATCGCACCGGAGGCGGTGCTCTTTGCGGGCGCTGTTCTGTGCGCTGTCATGGGACTCTCACACGCGCGCGCTTTTCGCGCCATGGTTCCATGGATTGCAGTGGTGGCATTGATTGCAACGTTCGTCACCATGCTGAAGGTGTGGACCCCCGAAGCCGCCACGGCCGCGCAATTGCCGATGCCGATGCTCGGCAAGTACATCATCGCGCTGTTGTGCGTGGTGGGCGTTGGTCACGTGCTTGCTTCGATCGGCAGCGTTGATCGGGCAGTGGAGCGTCAAGTTGCCTCCGGCACCGGCGCGTTTGACCCCGTGCGCGTCATTCAAGGCGAGTTCTACGCATTCATCTTGCTATCACTGTGCGGCGGCATGTTGCTCTGCCACGCCACTGACTTGGTATGGCTGTTCCTGGCATTTGAACTGTGCTCCCTGCCCACGTACGTCTTGGTAGCCATCGGCCGCGGTGCAGACCGCAGTATGGAAGCGGCCATCAAGTACTTCTTCCTGGGCGCCATGAGTACTGCCACCCTGCTACTCGGCTTTGCGTTCCTGTACGGAGCCACTGGCACCCTTGAACTCAGCGCCATGCGTGAGTCCTTCCAAATGCAGGCGCAAACTGGCGGCATTGGAAGCGTGGCGATCGTCGGCATGCTGCTTGCCGTGATTGGCATCTGCTTCAAGCTGGCCGCCGTCCCGATGCACTTCTACGCACCCGATGTCTACGAAGGCGCCTCCAGCCCAGTGGCTGCGTTCATCAGTTTCGTGCCGAAAGTACAAGGGTTTGTGACGCTCATCGTCCTACTTGGTACGGTCGGCTGGAGCGCCAACGGCGACAGCAGCATTCCGCCGGTCATCGCTGCGGTGCTGTGGATGATTGCGGTCCTCACCATGACGCTCGGCAACATCGGTGCGCTCTTGCAGCGATCGGCCAAGCGCATGCTGGCGTACAGCTCGATCGCCAATTCTGGCTACATGCTGGTTGGCATTCTGGCTGGACCAACCGTCGGCATTGATGCCACGCTTCTCTATCTCTTGACCTACGGCGTGGCCAATCTGGCAACCTTCGGTTCGCTGGCTGCCATCGAACGCAATGGGCATGAAGTGGATTCCATTGATGACCTCGCGGGTCTGCGCGTTCGTGCCCCGATGGTTGCGGCGGCGCTTGCTATTGGCGCACTCAGCCTCACCGGCATCCCGCCCCTCCTTGGGTTCTGGGGAAAGCTTGACCTCTTCGTGGCCAGCGCCGAAAGTCATCAGCGCACCTTGCTGGTGATCATGGCGCTCAATAGCGGCGTGGCTGCGTTCTACTACCTGCGCTTGGTGGCGATGCCGTTCGTGCAAGAGCCAACGCCACGAACGCAAGGCGTCTCGCCGGTTCCGTCGGTGTGGCCACGGCTCAGCGCGCTGATCTTTGCGGCGGGGTGCATTGCCCTGCCGTTCTTTGCCAATCAACTGAAGGGCGAGGCCGCAGCCGCGGCGCGCACGGACCTTGACAAGCAGGCGACCGTGGCACAATCGGTCGAGAAGTAAGCACCGATTCAGCACCCCCAGGAACGGTAATTTCGCTATCATCTCCCCTCCTCCTGCAGCAATGCAGACGGACACGCGACCGTAGCTCAATTGGATAGAGCATCGGTCTACGAAACCGAAGGTTGGAGGTTCGAGCCCTCCCGGTCGCGTTCGAAAC
>JBILYM010000064.1:0-9155 GCA_044377725.1 Phycisphaerales bacterium | reverse complement strand
GTTCAATATCTGTCAAGGGCGCAGCTGCCGTTGGTCCGGCAAGTACAGCGCAATCGGCACCCGCTCCTGCACCGACCGATGATCCAGGCGCTGACCCGACTGCAGAACTCAAACCAACCGTGTGGGGTGTTCCCGGTCCAAACGCAGCGCAGGGCGGGGTTTCGACTCCGCTCACCGGGCCGGGTGGAAGGCCACCATCACCAACTATGGATCCACCGTCGACGCCTGGCGCATCGGCGGGTCCTGGCGCTGCTGCGCCGGCCAGTCGCAAGCCCGACGCGAAAGTGGATGTCACCAGTGAAGGTCGATTCTCACTCAGTGCGCAAGCCATTGATGTTTCCAAGCTCTTGGAACTCATTTCCATCAAGGCTCGCCAAAATATCGTCGCCAGCGACAAAGTGCGTGGCGTAGTCACAGTGAACTTGTATGACGTGCCGCTTGAAGATGCGCTCAACGCCATCTTGAACGTCAATGGGCTTGCATGGCGCCGCGAAGGCGACTTCATTTATGTCAAGACTCAAGGCGAAGTCGATGCCGAGCGTAATCGCGTTGCCCGCGTCTTTACATTGCAATTCCTGTCCGCCGACGATGCGATCGCTTTCGTGAAGCCAATCTTGACGGAAGGCGGCTCTGCTGTCGCACTGGGAAAGGTTGAGCCTGGCTATCAACCCACGCTTGAAAATGGCGGTGCGGACAGCTTTGCGTTCTCCGCCAAGGTCATGGTGAATGACTTTGCAGAGAACATTGCGCAGGTGCAGACTTTGATTGCTGAACTCGATACGCCGCCGAAGCAGGTGCGCGTTGAGGCCACCATCCTTACCGTCAACCTCACTGATGACACGGCCTTTGGTATGGACATCTCGGTGGTTGGCAACATTGATTTCTCCAGCGTCACTTCGCCGCTCTTGGCGTTTGATGATGTGAAGGACGGTTTGTTGAAGCCATCCACTCCGTCGACTGCTTCGCAGGCGTCGCTGTATCCATCAGCCACGGGCGCGCCGCCGCCGACCGGCAAGGTGGGCATCATGACCAACGATGTAGCCATCTTCTTACAGATGCTTGATCAAGTGGTGGACACCACGGTGCTGGCTCGGCCCACGGTCACGGTGCTGAACCGGCAGCGTGCCCAGGTGCTCATTGGTGAGCGCATTGCTTACCTCTCCACCACGCAGACGCAAACAAGTACCACACAGGAAGTGAAGTACTTGGATGTCGGTGTGAAACTGATTTTCCGACCATTCGTTTCACCGGATGGCATGGTGCGTCTTGAACTGGCACCGCAGGTCAGTACCGCGCGCATCAAGGACATTGATGCCGCAGGCGGCGGTAAAGCAACCGTTCCCGATGAAATTTCCCAAGAGCTCCGGACCAATGTTCGCGTCAAGAGCGGACAGACGATCATTCTGGGCGGACTCTTCAAGGAACAGTCACAGGTGACTAACCGGCAGATTCCCGGCTTGGGCGACCTCATTCCGGGTGCATTCAGCGGCGCTTCAAGCCAGATGGTGAAGCAAGAGATCATCTTCTTGATTACCCCAACAGTGGTGGAAGACGCCCAGGACTACAAGGCCGGCGATATGGCGCTTCGAACATCAGAAGCAGCGCGCGTTGGTGGCCGTGCTGGCTTGCTGCCATTCTCTGAATCGCACTTGGCGGGCAATTACCAGTTGCAAGCACTTGAGGCGTGGAAGGAAGGCGATCGGTCCACAGCGCTTTACTATGTGGACCAGGCGCTGCGAACGCAAAAGAATTCGCCCTCCATGATCGCGCTGCGTGAATCCATTCGTACCGATCACAAGGACCAGTACCGCACGGAGCTTGATGCCATTGACTTGCTTGATCCAACACAGCGCCAGCCATTTAATGGCATTCCGCTGTCTGACACCTTCAAGTACTCCAAGGGTTGGGTTACTCCTCCCAAGCCAGAAGACTTGAAGAAGGACATTCCGCCAACTGTAGACGACGACTACTCGCCGTTTGACCCACTTCCACTACCGGATCTTGAGGCGCCGCCGTTGCCCCCCGAATCTGGTCGTGAGAAGACTGCGCGCCCAACTCAGGAGCCGAACCATTGAGCCGTCCATTCATTCATTGCCTATTGGCAGGATCGCTTGCCGCTACCACGCTGTTTGCAGTGGGTTGCGGTGCGCCGCGTTCGCAGCAGGTTCGGACCGAAGCACGTGGCCGTTATGACCGTGCCGGAGCACAGATTGCATACGACCAATCACGTCAAGCGTTCCAATCGGGCCAGTTTGAGCCGGCGCTTGGACACATTGATCGCGCCATTGCTCGCTTCCCCAAGGAGTCTTCATATCAACTCTTGCGTGGACGCATCCTCCATGAGATGACCCGCATTGATGAATCGCGTGATGCATTCCAAGCGGCTGTCGATCTTGATCCAAAGAAGCCAGAGCCGTACTACTTCTTGGGCATCGTGTATCAGCGCTGGCGTGAAAATGACAAGGCACTGGAGTCATATGCCAAGGCTGCTGAGCTGGAGCCCACCAAGATTCACTTTGTTGCTGCAGAGATTGAGATGCTGACGTTGATGGGGCGCCATGACGAAGCGGATGCGCGTCTGACCGCCGTAGAAAAGAAGTTTGAATTCAGCCCGGTGATTGATCGCCTGCGTGCTGATGTTTCCAAGATGCGCGGTGACGATGATCGCTGCGCGCAGCTGCTTGAGCGTGTGTCCATGCGTGAAACAGCGTCGCCAGAATTGATCGAAGAGTTAGCGTTTGCGCGCTACTCCAAGGGCGACTGGAATGGATCCATTGCGGCGCTTGAAGATCCAGTGCTGGCAAGCCGCATCGGCAGGCCTGACTTGGCACGATTGAAGGCGCGCAACCTCATCTTGGTGAGTCGTCCGGAAGAAGCCCGGGACATCTTGCTTGCCATCCGTGATGACAACGACCCACACGGTCGCACTATGTTGCTCCTGGGCCACGCTGCGTGGCGCATTGGTGATTGGGGACGGCTCCGTGAGTGCGGCGAAGACTTAGTGCGACGCCATCCAGAAATGGCAGATGGTTACATGTTCCTTGGTGCCAGCGCACACAATGCTGGTCACTTGGAAGAGTCGCTGGCGATGTTTGAGCAGGCGGTCGCCCGTGAGCCAGAGCGTGCAGTGGCGCAGAAATTGCTCACCACGGTGAGTGCCATTCAGGGCGCACCTGGAAAGACTGTTCCAAATAGCGCCTCCGCCGGCACGATACGCAGCGAGGCCCCGTGATTCCAGCGGTAGGTACGGTGCGTAAGTGGGTCCGTCGTGCATTGCTGAGCGTGGGTTGTTGCGTGGCGGCATTGCTCGGAGTCATCGCGTACGGCTGGTGGATTGATCCGCGCATCATTGTGATTCCATTGCGCCAAGGTGCATACCTGCGGCTTGATATCACATCGCGCCACATCACTGTTGACGGCTATCAGTGGCCGTACCTTGACTCGGGGCCTGCGGACGGCCCGGTGTTGCTGCTCGTACACGGATTCGGTGCAAGTAAGGACGCCATGATGGAGCTCTCTGCTCCGTTTGCCAAGCATGGTTGGCACATCATTGCGCCGGATCTACCTGGCTTTGGCGCTCACCCGTATCACGAAGGTGAGCATCACGATGGTGCGTTTTACGCACGCTCGGTTGATTCGTTTATGAAAGTGCTGCGGATCGAGCATGCCACCATGGTGGGTTCGTCCATGGGCGCGGCGATCGCCTGCGAGGTGGCTATTGAGTTCCCGCAGCGAGTAGACGGGTTGATCATGCTTGCGCCAGCCGGGGTGCAAGCACCGATTGTCAACGACTTCATGCGCCGGGTTGCCGATGGTGCAAACCCACTCGACATTGCCAGTGGCGAGGATTTCGATCGCGTGATGAACTCTGTGTTTGTGCGACCACCCGCGGTGCCAGCGCCATTTCGTCGTTGGTTTGTCGATACGGCAATCGCCCGTCGGCCGCAGACGTTGCAGATTGTCGAGGCGCTCAAGCCGTTCCTCACCGATGGATTGCGTGGTCGCATGGGTGCGGTCGGTGCACCGACGTTAGTGGTGTACGGAACAGCCGACGCGGTGACCGATCCATCCATGCTCAGTGTATTTGCAGGTGAAATGCCGCAGAGCCGCACGGCGCTGATACCGGGCGCCGGTCATGTTGTATTCGGGGATGACTTTGCCGGCACTGTGCGTGCCGTGCGTGAATTTCTGGAGTGGGCTGGGCTCGAGCGCGGCTCAGTCGCCCTGCACCGATGACGCTTTGGACTGGCTTGCGGCTTCCGTGTCTGCAGGCGTTGTCTCTGTGCGAATGCGCTGCTTTGGACCAACATCAACCGGTGCGGTGATTCGATCAATCCGTGAAGCGAGTGCAGACATGCCCACTGGTGCGGCGGCTTTGCCGTCGAGAATGTCCCACTCGGAGATGCCTGCGCCGTACGCAGCCACATTCGCTTCGTGATCGATCTTGAAGCCGATGCTTCCGAGGGCGCACGTTCCGTAGACGCCGCCCGCGACAGCCCAGACGCGCACTTGATCGCGTTTCTGAACTGGATCACTGGTGCGGCTATACGCCTCGCCGAATGCGCCCTGTGCTTGTGCGAGGAAGTAGCTACCGTCAGCAACAAATTGATCAAGGGCAGCATCGGTGGAGAACACGATGACAACGCTGCGGCCTTCGCCGCCAATGGTGAGGCCGACTCCGAAGCCTTGCACCTTGATGGCGCACGGAGCGGACCAGCCGGTGCTAGTGCGGCGCAGCAAGAGCCCATCACCACCCGCGCCGCTGATCACCAGTCCAGCTTGGGTTTCGTCGACGATGGCAATACCGCGTGCTTCGCGGAAGATTTCCGAGTCCACTGGATTCGGCGACGACTGCACGTGGGAGAGCGTGCCGATCGAGTCGGTAATCCGTGACTGCATGGTGGGTGCATCGCAGCCGCACAGAAGGGTGGCGATGACGGTTCCGACAGCGAAGCGCGAGTCCATGCGCATGGCGTTCTCCTAAAAAGGTTGGGTGCTGTTCGGATATCGGCAAGTTCTGCCGGATTACTTCAGCGAAAGCGCTCGCCAGGGTGCTTGCAGCGGGTCGATGGCGGCCAACCTTACTTGCCGCCATCCTTCTTGCCACCGGTGATGGCATCGCCGATGCCCTGCAGCAATCCTCCAACGGCATTTCCGCCCTTCGAGGCTGCCTCGCCAATCATGTTGACCGCCGAGGCGCCCAAGCGACCGCCGGATCGAACGGCTCCGTTGATGGGGTCGCGCAGCACGGCCGGCAGGTTGTTGCCGGATTCGGCCATGACGGCCACCACCACGGCTTCAAAGACCTGTCCAACCAGTTGTTCCGCGAGCCCCTTGCCCGCGGTCTTGCCGCCGATGTCCTTCACCTCAATCCGCTGCAGATGCACGGCGACCGGAATGTCGCCAACAATCTTGGATCGCTCGGTGTAGTAGACATTCACGTTTTCGAGCACCAGGGCACGGAGCAGGAGATCCATCGCAGGGGTTGTCTTTGCCTCCGCGGTCTTGGGCTCGCTGGTATCGCCTTTGGAGAGATTGGCAACCACGTCGGCGACGTTGTTTTTGTCTCCGTCGCGGATGAACCAGATCGACACCTTACTCAGTGCCACACTATCCACGATGAGTTTCTGACTAGTACTTTCGCCAGAGACGCGCACGGCGATACTTCCGGCGTTGAGGAGCAGCGGCGTGCCCCAGCCTGCAGGATTAGCAACCCGTAACCCCTTCACTTCTACAGCTAATCCGAAGACATCAAGGTGCACCGAATCAATCTCTACGTTTACGCCCAGTAGTCGGCTTGCAACACTGCGCGCAATTGATGCGGCAATCACGTCGCGCGCAAACCAGCCGACGGCCGCCAATGCCGCCAATGAAACAACACAGATGATCGCAATACGTCGAACGGGATGGCTAGTAGTCATGGCGCGTAGGGTAGTACGTGCGCCGGACCGCGGTCAATCGCGCAAGCATCAACCCGCGGCCGCGTGTGGGGGAGCCTGATTCGGAAGCGGATTCAGCAACTCGCTTGCCACGCCGTCCGGACGCCGGATCACAGTGCATTCAGTTGCACCAGGAGCAATCGCGTGCCGAATGGCCGCAATCAGCGCGCGTGCATCGACGGGCTTGCACAGGTAATCGTGGCAGCCGGTTTCCAGGCACTTTTCCCGGTCACCAGCCATGGCATGCGCGGTGAGCGCAATGATTGGCGTGCGTGTGCCAGCGGCGGTCAGGCGACGTACCGCTTCATAGCCGTCCATGACGGGCATTTGCATGTCCATGAGAATGACGTCATGCCGGCTCATCCGTGAGGAATCCTGAACCCGTTCAACTGCTTTGGCACCGTTGTCCACAATTTCCACATGCGCACCGGCGCGTTCTAAGTGAAAGCGGATCAGTCGTTGATTGTCAATTCCATCTTCGGCGAGCAAGACGCGAATACCAGAGAGTGGCTGTCGAGCTGCAGACGGAAGTCGAAGTACGCCGTTGCCTTCTTTCGCTTCGGTGGAACGGAGGCGTGCCGCTGGAATGCCGGTGAGGTCACCGGTATCGATGGTGAATTCAAAGGTCGTGCCGCTACCGGGTGCACTGCGCGCGGAAATGGCACCACCCATGATGTCGATGCAGCGCCGCGTGATGGCAAGCCCAAGGCCAGTGCCGCCGTATCGACGGGTCGTGGAAGTGTCGGCCTGCACAAACGGTTGGTACAGGCGCGAAAGTTGCTCGGGTGTCATGCCGATGCCAGTATCGGCCACTTCAAATGCGAGTTTGTCCTGCGCATCGTCAAGCCGCCGCATAGTCAAGGTGACCGCGCCTTGATCTGTGAATTTCACTGCATTACCGAGGAGATTGATCAGCACTTGGCGCAGCCGGGTTGGATCAGTACTGATGGACTCCGGCACATCGCCATCCATGACGAGGCGAAGTGCAATACCTTTCTGCCGAGCGCGGTCATCCATCAGGCGCAGCGCATCCTGCACTAAGTCAAGAGTGCGAACGCGCTGGCGATCCATGCGCATGTGTCCAGCCTCAATCTTGGAAAGATCAAGGACATCGTTGATGAGTGATAGCAAGTGGCGCGCATTTCGGCGGATTGTTTCTACCGCCTCATCGCGGGTCGGCGCATTTGCTTGGCCATCGCCGTGATCAGCAAGGAGATCAACAAAGCCAATGATGGCGGTCATTGGTGTACGAATTTCATGGCTCATGTTGGCCAAGAACTCGGTCTTGGAACGGCTGGCTGCATCAGCATCGTTGCGCGCGGTGACCAATGCCACACTGGCCTTGCGCTGGCTACGAGCTTGCACCAATAGCACGCCGGAAAGGCCGGCGAGGCCAACAATCATGGCTGTTGTTGCCGCAGTGACCAACTGCCCGTGACCAACTTCCGCAGCGATCAATCGTGGTTGTGCAACGCCGATGACAAATACGTTGCCGCCCTTGACGGTACGCAGTCCGCTCAGTGGGAACGCGCATGCCATCTGCCCGGAAGTGGAAACACTTGCGCATTGTGCTTCTGATCCACCCAGCGATCCCACCAAGCCCGCAAGCGCCGTAGACGGAATGGCGATACCAACTTCACCACGCTGCGCATGTTCATCAAGGGCATGGCCGGTGTTGTCCACAATCACCAAGTCGATTCCAAGAGATTCCTCACTCTCAATCAGGGCCTCGATCCGCTCGAATCGAATGCGCGTGGTGACTAATCCAATGCAGCGACCGGTGGTTTCGTCGATGACTGGCGCACTGCACGCAACGGAGAGTCCGGTGGAATCCCACAAGATCCTGGTGAAATCGCATGAGGTTTGAAATTCCAGAATTGGAACCGGCGAATCTGAATGGAGGCAAGCGCTCACCACGGGACGCTTTGAAACGTCCTGTTTCATGAGTAGATCAATACGCGCGGACGGAAATGGGGTCCCGTGGATGTCCACCGAATTCACTGCCAAGAGCCGACCGTCGGCGTCCACAAATGCCAACGCATCCACTGCGCCTGAGCGGCGAATTTCTTCGTTGGCAATTTGCCGAAGAAGTGCAGTGTCGTTTCGAAGGATGGCAGCAACAACGCCAGGGCGATGAGTCAGGGCTTCAGTGTGTTGCAACACCGGAGTCACCGCATGTGTCACGTCATCGCGAGTTGCCCGAGTTGCATCTCGTAAGAGCAGGGCAGTTTGTGGCGCATCGACGGCATCCGTATCCGCTGTGGCGCGGGCTTGTAGTTCGGTTCCAGTTGGCTCGGGGGCCCGATCAAGGCGAAGGTCGCGCACGACCATGATCAGTCCAGCAACGAAAGCGAGGCCAGCGAGGCTGCCATACACCATGGGTCGCAAACGATGACGAACAGCCTTGCCCATGTGACCTCCAGTCAGCCAGGCACCTTTCCCGCAACGCACGTTGTTGGCAAGCCCAGCATGTATCCGAGAACACCATCGGGAGTCGGGAGGCACGAGTCAAGGACGTTCCCGGTCTTCCCATCATTTCGCGTTCATTTGCTTAAAAGTTTCGGTGTGATTCCGCGGAAATGATCAGTGAGGTCCGGGAAGCACGCTCAGCCAGCGCCGTCATCAGCGTTGAGGAGCGCCCAGGGTGCTGGGTTCGAGCGTGGTGGGCTCTGCGCCAGGCTCTTGCGCAGGGGCGCGCATCCGCCGCAGGGTGTCGGCCTTCCACGCCGGCATCTTGTACTCCCACCCGTCGCAGGCTTCGGACAGTGCGGACCAATCCGGCACGAAGGGGTCGCCATCATGTTTCGCGGGGGTTGGCACTGGTGCTCCTGGGCGCGGCAGCACGCTCAGCGTGAACCACACACCGTCGGCCTCGGCGTGACCGTTCAGGGTCACCAACGCGGCGTGCGTGTCAAAGCTTGGCGACCACTGTGGCTCCGGGGCGATGTCGGTGCGCGCGCGTCGGACGCCATCGATTTCCAGGCGCTCTAAGAAAGATGGAAGCCCGGTCTTTGCCGAGTCAACTTGCTCAACGCTCCACTGTTCGCGCTCGGGTTCAGTCACGGCAATGCCCCAAGGCATGCGTGGCATCCCCGGTTGCGGACCCGGATCGTTCGGGCTTGGCGTCGCGGTGAGTCCGGCAATCGATGCGGACAACGTTTCCCCGCTCGGTAGTGACACCAGCGTGCGATCAATCCATGCCAGTGCATCTGCGGG
>JBILYM010000306.1:0-3066 GCA_044377725.1 Phycisphaerales bacterium | reverse complement strand
ACAGCCAGTTCTGTTTGGCTTGAACAAGGACCTCAAGAGTTTGATGGCCATGATGAAGATGGACAAGCTCTTCAAGGTCGTTGACTCACAGGCCGACTTGAACAAGTTGCTCAGTAAGTAAATTTGGACTCGTACTGACGGATGACGTGCATCGGCGCCCACCGGCACGGATGTCGCTCAGGTCGGTCACGTTGCGCGTGTCGCTCAGGCAGTATTTCGAGCGCGGGTCGCTGAATTAGTACGCGAAGCCCCAGGTGGGCATGACTGCTTCCGCCGCGGCTGGCCCAACCGGCGCAGCAGTTTCCGGGCCAGCTTGGAAGTTGCGCCACGCGGGCGCTTGGTTCACTCCGTAGATCACCACGTCTGCCTTGTCCTTGTCTTCTGCACGAAGCGCCAGCGTCTCGCCGCGCTGCACTGTGACAGTAAGCACATTGGCGAACGGGGCACGTGCTTGGATCTCGCTGATCAGTCCACCATCATTTTCCGAGTGGAATTGACCAACCAGATGAACGATCTTGCCACCCGATGGCGCTGCGTGGTAGGCGCGCACGATGGAATCCGCCATCGTTGCGTCCCAGAGTCGCTGCGAGCGAAGCACTTCATCAAGCTTCTCTTCATCGACCTCGCGCGCGCCATTGCCACTCATCAGCGCCCTGAATCGCTCGCGGTATGAATCTGGTGGATCGCGCTCCGGAATAGAGAAGAGCGCCTGATCTTCGGCGGGAAGCGCTTCGAGCGCCGCATAGCCCTCCGTGCGCGCGCGGCGAACGTAGTCGCGCGGGGCGTTCGCAGCGATCACTGGCGCGTGTGCGGCCTTCGCCGAATCAATCACCGGTTGATAGAACTTTTCCCACGAACCCGTGGTTGCCCAATCGCGTGACTCGGTGCGATCAATGAACTCGGTGACGGTAATTTGGTTGTTGAGATATGCATCAACAATCGGCTGCTCGTTGCGCTCCAGCATCTCCAGGGATACGGCGCTGCCCGGCCACATGGCGAACACCTCATCAACAATTGCCTGCTGCACACCGTGTGCATTGGGGTCGTCATGTTGTTCACCAACCACCACAATGTCCGCCCAGCGGATGCCGCTGGAGAGCGCGTACCAATCGAGCGGCGCGCCGTTGTCCCCTCGGAACATCGCCAAACTGCGCGGGCCACTTTGCACGCGCGGTACCAGCGTGGAGCCAGGCTCCGGCGCCCAGTACCAGATGGGGTCTTCATATGGGTTGCGAGTACATCCAGCCACCATTGCACATCCGGCCAACGCAATAAACGCGCGGGCATGCATGGCGGTGGTCAGGCTGGCACTTCGCTTCATGCGGTCAGTGTAGGTACTTCAGGCGACGCGTCCATCAACCAAATGCACGGTGCGATCGGCGCGCGCAGCAATCCACTGGTCGTGGGTCACCATCACCACGGTCAGCCCAGCACGATGCTGCTCGGCAATCATGTCCAGAATGGTGTCGCCGGTCTTGGCGTCCAGGTTTCCCGTGGGTTCATCGGCAAGCAGCACGTCCGGATTGTGCATGAGGGCACGCGCGATAGCAACGCGTTGCCGCTCACCTCCGGAGAGCTCTGCTGGCCGGTGCCGGAAGCGGTGCGAAAGTCCAAATCGTTCCAGCAACATGCGTGCGCGGTCGCGAATTTCACCTTGGCGGCGCATCCACTCAAACCGCCCGATACCAATGGTGGCGGGTAGCAGCGTGTTCTCCAAGACATTCAGTTCTGGCAACAAGTGATAGAACTGAAAGACGAACCCAATATGTTCATTGCGATAGCGATCAAGGCGCGACTGGCTGTAGCCGCCGACATGCTCGCCCCGAAAGGTGACCGTGCCGGAGTCCGCGCGATCAAGTCCACCAAGGAGGTGTAAGAGCGTGCTCTTGCCGCTGCCACTTGAACCCAAGATCGCCACCCACTCGCCGGGCTTCACATCAATCGACGCGTTCTTGAGGACTGGCACTTCCACACGACCCATGCGGTAGGTCCGAACAACATCGCACGCGGAGAGCAATACTCCTTCAGCGGCGTGGGGCGGGGTGCTATGCGGATGCATGGTCATAGGTTTCAGTCAGTCGGGGTTCAGTTACTCGTAACGAAGCGCTCGCACCGGATCAATATCGGCGGCGCGTGCTGCGGGTACCGCCGCTCCAAGGACGCTAAACACAATGGCTCCAACGGCAGTGATCCATGCATTGTTCCAGTCCATTTCACTTGGAATGGTGGCGAAGTAGTAGACCGCTGGATCCCAAATCAGGAAGCCGCGATGCAAGACCAATCCGGTACCGATGCCCACCAAGGCAAGGGTGGCCACCGTCCAGAGCAGGACGCTCAAGATGCGTGACCGTGTCATCGCGCGCACGGTGAGTGCAGCGGAGCCGGCGGCAAGCAGGAAGAACGTGACATAGAGCCACGGGGGCGCGTCGTTTCCAAGTGCCATATGAATGGCATTGATATTGCGAATCACTAGCCACGCCAGCACGATTCCGACGCCTGAACCAACCATGCCAATGGTGAGTCCGTAGCGAAGGAAGATCCACAGTACGCCCATGCGGCTTGCACCGATCGCGCGCAGAATGCCAATATCGCGCGTCTTCTCGCTGACGATCGACCAGAAGATTGCCAAGATCAATCCCGCACAGACGAGGTAGGTGATCGAGAACAAGATGCGCATCATCTGCCGCTCTTTTTCGACCGGCGCAATCAGGTCGCGCAGGCGTTGCTCCCACGTCATGATGGAGACGTACTCCGCGGCGGGCGGTCGCGTGCGCACGCTTGCATCGGCCGACTTTTGCAAATAGAACTGTTCGTAGGCTTCAGCAACTTGCACGCGCAATTCATCGGGAGTCACGCCCTCCTTGGCGCGCACCAAGATCTGCGTGGCGCGCGCGGGCGATGTACCGATCACTGGATAATTGCCGGAAGCGTCCGGTGCTGCCGTGGTATCCACGATGGGTGCTTCGTCTAGCCGCAGCAGTTCTTGGCCTTCTTTCAGTGGAATGAACACGCGGTTCTTATCCACTTGAAACACGCCGGACATGACTTCGTTGACTACTTTGAAGA
>JBILYM010000305.1:0-3069 GCA_044377725.1 Phycisphaerales bacterium | reverse complement strand
CCGTTGCGAAGCGCGCAATGGCCCGGAATGCATCACCTTCAGGCGTTAGCTTGGACTGCATGATCTCGTTGGGGTTGGTCATGTTGGTCATGGGTGTGTACCTCTGTCGAACGATCGATCCGTCTCATCAAGCCCTTCAGGACGGTGTTCGGAGCAAGCTCATGGAAGGTTGCATCGCTGCCGCCTGTGATCTCTCCGCCCTTGAGTGCGCCGATCATGTCGGTGCAGGACTGACTCCATCGTACCGGGGAGACGATTTGTTCCACCAGCAACTTTCGGAGGCGTGCGGGATCATTTCGGTGGTGCCGAATGCCGGTCACATTGCTCCATACATCCACTAAAAGTGGCTTCAATTCCACGTGTTCCAAGGCTCGAGCCATGCCTTCGGCAGCCGAGGCCATGAGCGGACTGTGGAAGGCACCGGCGACAGCCAGTTTGGCGGCGCGCAGGCCCATGGTGCCGGCAACTGCCACCGCGCGGTCGCATGCGGCCACTGATCCGGAGACCACAATCTGCCCGGGTGCGTTGAAGTTGGCAGGCACAAGCACTTCACCCACTGTGCCATGAATGGCAGCGGCGCATACTTCGTTTGCTTGGGTTTCGTCGGCGCCGATCAATGCCACCATTCCACCGCGCGACGCTTCCGCAGCTTGTTGCATCAGTCGTCCGCGCGTCGCTACCAAGCGCAGGCCATCGGCAAACGAGAATGCACCAGCGATGCATAGCGCCGTGTATTCCCCGAGCGACAGTCCGTTGGCAGCAACATTGAAGATGGCAGGGTGCTTATCAAAGAGTGCGGAGTGACATGCCATGCCGCACGTGAACAATGCGGGCTGACTGATGTCGGTTCGATTGAGTTCTTCTTGCGGACCCGCGAAACAGAATTCGCTGAGGCGGCGAGTGCCGACGCTGGCGATTTCATCGGCGGCTTGGAAGACACTTGCTGCTGCAGGACTGAATTCAGCCCATGTTTGCCCCATGCCAACCGTTTGCGCACCTTGTCCGGGGCAGAGGAAGACGAAGCCATTGCTGATCGCGCTCATCGATTATTTCCTTCTTGCGTGAAGTGCGTATCCGGCCATCCGGTGCGTACTCACATGTTCCAAACACATGAGGCCCACGTCACTCCTGCGCCAAAGGCAACAAGAATGATGGGCTTCCCGGGACCAATTGTCTTCGCTTCTAGTAGCTCGTCGAGGCAGATAGGAATGCTTGCTGCACTGGTATTTCCGTAGCGATCGATATTGATGTACACGCGATCGGCCGGCAACTGCAGCTTCTCAATGGCACTCTCAATGATCCGAACATTGGATTGATGACAGATGTACTGCTGCACATCGTCAACCTTCATTCCAGTGGCATCAAGTGCGTCGCGGATCGCTTCTTGAAAGCGCGTCACTGCAAATTTGTAGATTTCGCGCCCGTGCATGCGGAGATGGCCCAGGCGAATTGGATTCGCTTCATCGCCCGCAGGAACATCACGATCAAGCTTGGGGTGGTAGAGCGTGCGCCACAAACGTCCGTCGCCATGCATGGTCTGGTGGATGCAACCCTTGGAAGGATCGGGATCCGCAGTAAAGATGGCCGCGCCGGCGCCGTCGCCAAAGATGATCGAGACCGAACGGTCGGACCAGTCAACCAGGCGGGTCAGAACTTCAACGCCAATGACAGCGATGTTCTTTGCTCTGCCGCAGCGGATCATGGTGTCGGCCAGATTCATGCCGTACAGAAATCCACTGCAGGCTGCCGCAAGGTCGAACACAGCGGCCTCATCGGCTCCGACTGCTTCGCTGATGCGCGCCGCTGTGGAAGGGCAAATCATCTCGCCGCTGACGCTGGCCACGATGATCATGTCAAGATCTGCAGCATTGATGCCGGAATTGGCGAGCGCCTTGAGCAGCGCATCACGCCCGAGCGAGAAGACGGTCTCCGATTCATTGGCACGGCGGCGAGCCTTGATGCCGGTGCGCTGCTGAATCCACTCGTCGCTGGTATCGACGATCTTCTCAAGATCTTTGTTGGTGAGCTCTTCAGCCGGAACCGCGCGACCCGTGCCCGCGATCCGCACGCCACGCCCGAAGGGCACAGCAGTCATGCCTCGACCTGCTCCATCTTGACGGTGGCAAGGCGCGCAACGATCTTCTCGTTGATGCGCGCCTCAGCGAAGGCTTTGCCGCGCAAGATTGCGTTGCGAATGGTCTTGTCCTTGCTGGAACCGTGACTGATCAGTGAGACACCGTTGACGCCCAAGAGAGGCGCGCCGCCGTACTCGTGATAATCGTGCTTGGAATAGATGCTCTTCACCACTGGCTCAAAGCGCATGGCGAGTTCTGGATCAGTGGCGATCACTTCATGCGCGATGGCGCGGAAGATGCCGGCTGACAGACCTTCAGCGAGTTTGAGCATGACGTTTCCAACAACGCCGTCAGTGATGATGACATCAGCTTCGCCGTTGAATACGCCGCGTCCTTCCACAAAGCCAGTGAAATTCAAGTGATCAAACTGACGGATCAGGTCGCGGGCGTTTCGGATCAGATCCGTGCCCTTTTGCTCTTCACCACCAACATTCATGAGCGCGACGCGTGGGTTCTTCATGCCCATGATTTCACGCGCATAAATATCACCCATCACGCCGTATTGGGCCAGATGAGTGGCCTTTGGCTCAATGTTGGCGCCGACATCAATCAAGATGATCGGGCCGCTAAATGTCGGAATGGTGACGCAGATGCCGGGGCGAACCACGCCGGGCAGGCGGCGCATGAAGTACTGGCTTGCAGCGACGCACGCGCCGGTGTTGCCAGCACTGATGACTACATCGAGGCGATTCTCAGCCTTCGGTGACGCCATCTGGTTCATCACCACGATGGAGGAATTCTTCTTGGCCTTCATCGCCTCAACAGGCGACTCGTCCATTCCGATCACTTCAGTGGTAGCAACGATCTCAACGCGTTCATCGTTGAGAAAGCCGCGCTCTTCAAGTGCATCGCGGATCACAGCTTCGTCGCCGAAGAGGACCAAGCGATCATCATGCAACAACGACGGGAGCGCCTGAACGCATCCCTTGAGAAT